>JAIRNL010000225.1 GCA_031258035.1 Azoarcus sp.
CGCATGCGTTCTCCTTCTCCAAGCTTCGCCGGACGACCTCTTCTCATTTCCTTGCCCCAGAAATAAATAATCCAAGAATTAATATAGCATATTGTTCGCGTTTTGAAAACACCCTCTTACGGGAGTCCTGATTAAATCTATCGTCATGGCGACTCCTCTTTTCCCGTCATTGCGATGTCCGCCAGTGGCGTGGCAATCCAGCCATGCGTATGGATTGCCATGGGACGCCCCCATATTTCTATCCGCCGCGGTCGCCAAAGTTCATCCTCTTACATCGCGCACGCTGGATTGAAACGGATTGCAAATCGCCGGAGAGCGCGCGCCCTGAAGATCGTCAGGGGGGGCATCCCTCTAACGCATGCGGGGCAATTGCTCGGGGTGGTGGGGGGTCCCCCCGCTTACAGCAGTGGATAAAACGCCCTTTCCCGCTTGGGCAAGGCGAGAGGAAGTTTGCTGTGGCCGCGCTTTTTCCCCTTCATCCGGATGGCCGCAGGCCCATGCTCATGATTCAAAGCGCACGCCGCCATAGATGAAGCGCCCGCGATTCGGCCCCCATATATGCGTCACGTCGATGCCGCCATCGGCATCGATCCACAGATAACCGTCGCGGTCTGTCTGTTTGTAGTCGAACAGGTTGTCAACACCAACGAACAGCCCCCAGCGTTTGTTGATGGCGTACTGGGCGCGGGCATCGACTGTCCAGAACGCCGGGCTTTTGTCCGGTTTGGCCGTACCGTCAAAGTTATAATGCCGGGCGTCGCGGTAATAGAACTTTTTCAGGTCTTGCGGGCCGGTCCATGTACCGCGCACGACAGCGTCCCATGGGCCACTGTCGAACGCCAGTGTGAGGTAGGCGCGACGATCCGGTCTGGCAAAGGCGAGCGCGCCCGCCGGGAAGTCATAAAACACCCGCTCCAGACCGATTGTGCCCGAAAGCGCCTTTGTGAACTGGTAGCCGACCTGCAAGTCCGCGCCCTTGACGCGCACTGCTTTCGTGGCGCTGCGCAATACCGATTCGGCGGCGTCGATATCCAGCCAGGCAAGATGTGTCAGGCGGGTGATGTGGGCGTTGGCAAGCAGTTTCCAGTTCTCGCCCTGATAGTCGAAGGTGTACATCAGATTGGCCGATTTTTCGACGCCGCGCGTTTCATTTCGGATAAATATGGTTTCGAGAATGCCATGATCCTGCTCGAAATAGCTTGTCGGCGCCCGGTAACCGATGCCGGACGACAGTCGACTGCTGGCGTGCTCGTTGTGATGCCAGAGCAGATTGGCACGCGGGGCGAACAAGCCGCCGTATTCGTTGTGCTTTTCCCAGCGCAAATTGACGGCAAGCTCCAGGGCATCGTCGAAAAACGCATACTCCATGCCAACGCCCAGGGCAGGCACGCGGAAGGTGTAATTATCGAGACCGTTGGCGGGCGTTCCGTCCGGCAGCCTGGCCCTGGAGCGGAGATCCTCGTAGCGCCAGCCGGTCAGGAAAGTCCAGAAGCCGCCGAACAGCGGCGCCTTGAGATGCGCGCCCAGAAAACCCTGGTTCTGCCTGGCTTTGTAAACGTTGCCCTCGTAGAACGAGTCCTGGTCGTGATGGGCATAACCGGCGGCAAGGCCGAGCACTGCGTCGCCGAGACGCTTTTCGCCGACCGCATAGGCGGAATGCCGCTTGGTGAAGATGATTTCAGAAAGCCCGGTCTTGCCATCAACGTAATCGACCCGGTTGCCGTCACCCGGATGGATCCAGCCATCCGCATACGGCGAGGCGTGCGCCCCCCGGGAAAAATCGAAGGGATTGCCGACCCGATCAGCCTTGATGGCGTCGTAGTTTGTACCCAGCGCGCCGCCGTTGCGTTTTTCGTCGATGGCGTCGATCCGTCCCCTGAGCCGGAAGCCGCCGAAGTCATCGGCGAAAAAGCCGATGCCGCCCAGTTTGCGCGTATAGCCGGTGTATTCGGATACGTTATTGTCGTCGTCATCGACGGCATCGTGCCGGTTGATGTGAATATTGGCCGTGACCGCGCCCGCCGTTCCGGCGGCGGCGACCTGCGCATCGATCCGGCGATGGCCATAATCGCCGACTGCTGCTTCGAGCAGCGCCTCATCTTTGACCGGCCGGCGTGTCACCAGATTAACCGTGCCTGCCAAGGCATCGGGAAAAAGGCCAGAAGCGCCGGCTCCGCGCATCAGATCGATGCGCTCCAGCCCCCGCAGACCGACGGAATCCAGCCCATAAGCTTGCGATACGGCAGAAAACAGCGGCACGCCGTCGATCAGCAGCGTGGTATAGCGGCCCGGCAGGCTGTTCAGAGAGATGAAGCGGGCATTGCAGATCGAGCATTCCACCTGGACAGCGACGCCGGGCCGTTTGTCGATGGCTTCGTTGAGGTTGGTCGCGCCCAGTTGCACGGCCTCCTCAACCGTGCAGCTTTCCACTGGCGCCACCTCATTG
This sequence comes from Azoarcus sp., assembly GCA_031258035.1. Lineage (GTDB taxonomy): Bacteria > Pseudomonadota > Gammaproteobacteria > Burkholderiales > Rhodocyclaceae > WRNU01. Next base: position 2,447 of record JAIRNL010000225.1, read on the forward strand.
CGCAGGAAAGGGCGCCTGAAACTTTTACCGCCCTGCCCGTTGCTTGTGTCGCCCTGGCCGCTGACGACAATTTCATCCAGAACAATTTCAGCCTCCGCCGCGCCAAGCTGCGCCATTGGCGCGAAAAGGCACGATGCCAGCAGCAAATCCGCGAAGAACGGCCCGAAAATCCGCCACCGGGCAATGCCCCAGTCTTGTGTGATTACCCGAACGTGATACATTGCCGACCTCCGCTGTCATTCAAACAAGTCCACTGCCGCGCACATATAAACGAGAACGAATCTTAATACATGTGTTGTTGAATGTTCGCACTGCATGGCAACGCCTGACTGATTTATTTTTCGCGCGAGGCGTTCGGGAGACCGGCGCAGCGGACAAGCGCCTCGACGACATCCGGGGCGTTCAGGCCGCCACGCTCGACATCGCCTCGTCTGTCTACTTATGCAGCGCCATTTTGCTGATTCATATATCCGGCTCCTTAATAATCAAATCTTCTTAAAGACTAACTCAAATCTCGTTTCAATTCTTAACATCCTCCTTACGATGCGCGACAACCACCGGGACGGACACCCCGGACAAAATACAGGATGCCTTCATGTACCGATACGATGCCTACGACCAGGCCCTCGTCGACGCCCGCGCGGCCCAGTTCCGCGACCAGACGCGCCGCTATCTGGCGGGCGAGCTGACGGAGGATGAGTTCCGCCCCCTGCGCCTGCAAAACGGCCTTTACGTCCAGCGCCACGCGCCGATGTTGCGTATCGCCATTCCCTACGGGCAGCTCTCCAGCGCGCAGTTGCGCGCGCTGGCTCGCGTCGCCCGCGTGTACGACAAGGGCTACGGCCATTTTTCCACGCGCCAGAACCTGCAACTGAACTGGCCGAGGATTGCCGACGTGCCCGACATCCTGGCCGATCTGGCCAAGGCCGGCATGCACGCCATCCAGACTTCCGGCAGTTGCATCCGCAGCATCGCCGCCGACCACTTGGCTGGCATCGCGGCGGACGAGGAGGTCGATCCGCGCCCGTTCGCGGAAATCCTGCGCCAGTGGAGCAGCCTGCATCCGGAATTCTCCCAGTTGCCGCGCAAATTCAAGTTCGCCGTCAGTGGCGCGAAAAAGGATCGCGCCGCGCTGCGCGTCCATGATGTGGGTCTCGCATTCTACAAAGACGGCGCGGGCGAAATAAAAGTGCGGGTGCTGGCTGGCGGCGGGCTGGGACGCACCCCGGCGCTGGCTGTGACGCTGCACGATGCGTTGCCGTGGCAGCAACTGCTGAATTACTGCGAGGCGATCCTGCGCGTCTACAACCGCTACGGCCGGCGCGACAATCTTTACAAGGCGCGCATCAAAATCCTCGCGCAAAGCCTGGGGGCGCAAAAACTGCGCGAGCAGGTCAACGCCGAATGGGCGCACCTCCAGGATGGCCCTTCGACCCTGACCGGGGAAGAGCTGGCGCGCGTCAGCGCCTTCTTCGCGCCGCCGCCATATGAGGCGACAGGCGAAGAAGCCGCCACGCTCGCCCGCCTGCAATCCCTGCAAGCCGGGCAACCCGGATTCGCCGCCTGGCTGCAACGCTGCGTCCATCCCCACAAGCAGCCCGGCTACCGCGCGGTGACGCTTTCACTCAAGCGCGCGGGCCGCGCCCCGGGCGATGTGACGTCCGACGAAATGGAGGCCATCGCCGATCTGGCTGACCGCTACAGTTTCGGCCTCATCCGCAGCACGCACACCCAGAACCTGATCCTGGGCGAAGCGCGGCTGGATACCCTGTTCGATCTCTGGCTGGACGCCCACGCGCGGGGGCTGGCGACGCCCAACACGGGGCTCCTGACCGACCTCATCTGCTGTCCCGGCGGCGACCTGTGCGGGCTGGCCAACGCCCGCTCCGTACCGCTGGCCTGGGCGGTGCAGGAAAGATTCGCCGATCCCGCCCGCCTGTCCGATCTCGGCGACATCGACCTCAACATCTCCGGCTGCATCAACTCGTGCAGCCACCACCACATCGGCCACATCGGCATTCTCGGCGTGGACAAGGAAGGCTCCGCGCAGGAGTGGTACCAGGTCGCGCTCGGCGGCAACCAGGGCGTCGATGCCAGCCTGGGCGAAATCATCGGGCGGGCCGTTCCCGCCGAAGAGATTCCCGGCATCCTCGAAACGATCCTTGCCGTCTATCTCGACGCGCGCCAGCCGGGCGAACGCTTCATCGACACTTTCCGCCGCATCGGCATCGCCCCTTTCAAGGCGCGGATCTACGGTGCCCGGGAAAGGAAAGACCAGGAGGCCCGACATGCCTGAAACCCTCCGCGCCGACGGGCGCATCGTGGAAGAAGACTGGATTCTCGTCCCCTATCCCCCCAGCAACGCCCCCAGGCCCAAGGCCACCGGCAAGGCGGGGCTGGCCCGCAACACCGGGGAGCCCGCCGCCCCGGCGGAAGTGCTCGCCGACCTCGCCGTGCCCGCGACGGGCAAGGTCATCGTGCCGTTCGCCCTGTGGCAAACCCGCCGCGCCGAACTACAGGCGCGGTTCGATGCCGGAGACCTCGCCCTCTGGCTGGACGCCTGCGAGGAAGTCGAAACGCTGCGCGACGCCGTCGATCTCGCCGCCGTGCCGCTGCTCGCGCTGGATTTCCCCAAGGCCGGAGATGGGCGCGCCTATTCCAGCGCCGCCCTGCTGCGCGGGCGCTTTCATTACCGCGGGCCGCTCTGGGCCATCGGCGACGTACAGCGGGACTACTTCGCCTTCATGTTTCGCTGCGGCTTCGATACACTCCTTCCCCGGGCCGGGCGCTACACCCGCGCGCAGCTGATCGACGCCGTCGCCAGCCTCGGCCTCTTCCCGCATCCCTACCAGGGCGCGGTCGACGATCCCCTCCCGCTCTGGCGCCGGGTGCGACGCTCGCCAGAAGCACACGCCACCCAGCAATGAACACAAGCCCCCTGCCGCCCCTGCCCGTCCGCAACCCCGCCACCCGCCCCGCGCTCACCGACGCCCTGCGCGCGGCGACGGCGGAAAAAGCCACTGCCGCGCGCGACTTTCTCACCGAGGCCGTCGCCGAATTCGGCGGCGCGCTCACTTTCGCCAACAGCCTGGGCGCGGAAGACGTCGTGCTGACCGACATCATCTTCGCCGCCCGCCTGCCCATCGACATCTTCCTGCTCGACACCGGACGGCTGCCCGCCGAGACCTACGTCCTCCTGGCTGAACTGGAAGCGCGCTACCGCACCCGGCTCCAGCTTTTCTTCCCCGACGCCGGCGCGGTGGAAAACTACGTGCGCGCGCACGGCATCAACGCTTTCTACGACTCGGTGGCGCTGCGCCGCGCCTGCTGCCGGGTACGCAAACTCGACCCCCTGCAACGGGCGCTGGCTGGCAGAAAAGCCTGGATCACCGGCCTGCGCGCCGCGCAATCGCCCACCCGCGACGGCCTCGCCCGCCGCGAAACCGACGCCGGCAGCGGCCTCGTCAAACTCAACCCCCTGGCTGACTGGTCGGAAGCCGAAATCTGGGCCCACATCCGCCTGCGCGACGTCCCCTTCAACGCCCTGCACGAACGCTTCTACCCCAGCATCGGCTGCGCGCCCTGCACGCGCGCGATCAGCCTCGGCGAAGACCTCCGCGCCGGGCGCTGGTGGTGGGAAGCGCCGGAGAACAAGGAGTGCGGGCTGCATGCGAAGCGCACGCCAGCCATGACGGCGGCCCTGAAACATGACGACGATCACCTGGCAACATAAAATCGGCGCGCGTCGCGGAAAATCCGCCCGCGCGCATCCCTTCCCTCTCCCGCGGATCACAGGAAAACCAGCCATGCACTTTCTTTACCTGACACTTGCCATCGTGGCCGAAGTCGCGGCGACGACGGCCCTGAAAGCCTGCGAGGGATTCACGCGCCCACTGCCCTCGCTGGTGGTGCTCGCCGGCTACGGCATTGCCTTCTACTTCCTCGCGCTCACGCTGAAGAGCCTGCCGATCGGCGTCGTCTACGCCATCTGGTCGGGCGTCGGCACCGCGCTCGTGTGCATCGCCGCATGGCTCATCTACCACCAGCCGCTGGACAAGCCCGCCATCGCCGGCATCGGGTTGATCATCGCGGGCGTCTTGGTATTGAACGTATTCTCGACGTCCGCCACGCACGCATAGACCCCCTCCGCCCCCGGCCCCGTTCCATGTCATTCGAGAAGGAAAACACATTGCCCTACGTCAACATCAAACTCACCGGCGGCCCCGAAGCGCCCACCCAGGCGCAAAAAGCCGAACTCATCGCGGGCGTCACCGAACTGCTGGCTCGCATCCTGGGCAAAAATCCCGCGACCACGGTCGTCGTCATCGACGAAGTGGAAATGGACAACTGGGGAATAGACGGCGAACCCGTGACAGCGCGCCGGAGCAGAGCGGAAAAACGGATCCCATGACCATGACGACGCCCCCCCTCGCCCGGACGCTCTCCCACCTCGACTGGCTGGAAGCCGAGGCCATCCACATCATGCGGGAAGTCGCCGGACAGTGCGCCAGCCCGGCGCTGCTCTTCTCCGGCGGCAAGGATTCCGTCTGCATGCTTCGCATCGCCGAGAAGGCATTCCGGCCCGGACGCTTTCCGTTTCCGCTCCTGCACATCGACACCGGCCACAACTACCGCGAAGTCACGGAATTCCGCGACCGGCGCGCCGCCGGACTGGGCGAGCGCCTGATCGTGCGCTCGGTGGAAGATTCCATGCGGCGCGGCACGGTCATCCTCAAGCATCCGGACGAACCGAGAAACCGGCACCAATCGGTGACATTGCTGGAAGCCATCGAGGAATTCGGCTTCGACTGCTGCATCGGCGGCGCGCGGCGCGACGAGGAAAAAGCGCGCGCCAAGGAACGGATCATGAGTTTCCGCGACGAATTCGGACAATGGGACCCGAAAAACCAGCGTCCGGAATTGTGGAATCTCTACAACGCCCGCACCCACAAGGGCGAAAACATCCGCGCCTTTCCCATATCCAACTGGACGGAACTCGATGTCTGGCAATACATCGGGCGCGAAAAGCTGGAACTGCCGGATATCTACTTCGCCCATACCCGCCCCGTGGTCATCCGCGAGGGAAGCATCGTGCCGGTCAACGTCCCCCTTCCCGGCGG
>JAIRNL010000299.1 GCA_031258035.1 Azoarcus sp.
GAGTAAATGTCATAGGCGCGTTCGCCGCGCCCGCTTTGCTCGATGACCATCGGCACCAGGCCGAGGCCGACCGGGTTCCATTCACTGCCTCGTGCGGATTTGTCGTTCATCGTGAAACCAGCTCCGATTTGGTCAGGAGGCATTCGCGCCGCCCATCAGCTCGTCGAAAGAAATCGTTTTGTCGCGGGTTCTGGCTCTTGAGCAAACCCATTCCACGACATTGTCTTCCGTGGCGACGGCTTCCAGCTGAGCCAGACGCTCAGGCCGAGCATAATACCAGCGCACGAGCTCCGCCGGGTCTTCGTAGCTCTGCGCCATTTCCTCGACCAGCGTGCGCACTTGCTCCGACCGGGCGTGCAGGCCGTTCGCCCTTACCAGTTCGGCCATGATGAGGCCGAGTTTCACCCGGCGCGCGGCCTGCTCGGCAAACCACGACTCCGCCGGCGCGTTGCTGGCCGGGATGCCTCGCGCGGCGAGGTCGTTGCGGGCCTTTTCGGCCAGTTGCGCCGATTCCGCGTTTACCAGCGCCCTGGGCACGTCGATCGGTGTCACCGCGAGCAAGGTTTCCATCACCTGGTTCTTGATGTTGGTCTGGATGCGGCGCTTGACTTCGCGCGTGAGATTGCCTTTGACTTCCTCGCGCAACCTGGCTATATCGCCGTCGGCAACGCCGAGCGCGCGCGCAAGATCGGCGTCGATTTCCGGCAGCACCGGCGCCTCGACGCCCCGCACCGTCACCTCGAAGCACACGGTCTGTCCGGCAAGATTCCCGGCATTGTAATCGGCGGGGAAAGTCAGATCGAAAGTCTTGCTCTCGCCCGCCCCGAGGCCGGTCACGGCGGTTTCAAACGCTTCCAGCATCGTCCCCGAGCCGAGCACGAACGGAAATCCACTCGCCTGCCCGCCCTCGAAAAGCTCGCCATCCTTGCGTCCGACGAAGTCGATCACCACCCTGTCGCCGACGGCGGCGGCGCGCTCGACAGTCTCGAAGCGGGTGCGCTGCTTGCGCAACACTTCGAGGGTGCGGTCGATTTCGGCCTCGCCCACCTCAAGCACCGGCCTGTCGATCTCACGCCCCGACAGGTCGCCGGGCGTGACTTCCGGATACACCTCGAACACGGCGCTGAATTCGAGCGCGCCGTCGTCCGAGGTCTCCTTGGGCTCGATGCGGGGATAACCGGCCACGCGCAGTTTTTGCGCCCGCACCGCCTCGCCGAAGGCTTTTTCCACCGCGGCGCCGATCGCCTCGGAGCGGGCCTGCGGCTCGTAAGTCCGGGCCACGACCTTGAGCGGCACCTTGCCGGGCCGAAACCCCGGCATCTTCACCGTGCGGGAAAGCTTCTTGAGGCGGAGGTCGACATCCCTGTCGATCTCCGCCAGAGCAACCGACATGTCGATCCGGCGCTCCAGCGCGTTGGTGGCTTCCTGATTGGTTTGCATGCAAACGATCCTGATAAGTCAAAAAATACTGCCGGCGCGGCATCGCGCATCGAGCGCGGGTACCGGGCAGCCGGCTTTCAGCGAAATGGCCATTTTACACAGAGTCGGCGGTTTTCCTCCAGCCTCGCTTGCCGCGCCGCAGCCCGTGGCGAAAAAGAAGAAGAAATCGCACGAAAAAACCGCATGGCGCGCATGGCGGTTTGCGCGCGGCCCCCCATGACGTACAGTGTCGCGCAGCGCGTCGCCACGACCGCTCCCCGTCTGCCGCCGCCCTGACCGAACCCGCCATGTCCGCCCAACCCATTTATTCCGTGCGCGATATCCGCGCCATCGAAGCCCAGGTTCTCCCCGACGCCGACCCGCCGCTGATGGAGCGCGCGGGTCGCGCCGCCGCCCGCGATGCCGCCCGCCTGCTCGCATCCCGTCCCGGCCCGGCGCTCGTCGTCTGCGGGCCCGGCAACAACGGCGGCGACGGCTTCGTCGTGGCGCGGGAACTTCACCGGGCCGGACATGAAGTGACGGTCGCATTCGCCGACGACCCCGCCCGTCTCCCCGCGGAGGCCGCGCGCGCTCACGCCGAATTTCTCCGCGCCGGGGGCCGCGACACCGACACATTGCCCAGGCCGCCCGAAAACGGCTGGGCGCTGGTGGTCGACGCCCTGTTCGGCATCGGCCTGCAACGGCCGCCCGAAGGCCGTCACGCCGACTGGATCGAGGCCATCGATGCCCTGCCCTCGCCGAAACTCGCCATCGACGTGCCAAGCGGACTCGACGCCGACACCGGCCGCCGCCTGGGAGCCTGTCTGCGCGCCACCCACACCACGACGTTCATCGCCCTCAAACCAGGTCTGCTCACACTCGACGGCCCCGATTGCTGCGGCGAAATCTCGCTCCAGCCTCTCGGCATCGATGCCGCCGCCCATGTCGCCGCCACCGGCCACCGCATCGGGCGCGATCTTTTCGCCGCCCACCTCCATCCCCGCCCCCGCAACACGCACAAAGGCATGTACGGCGATGCCTGCGTCCTTGGCGGCGCCGCCGGCATGACCGGCGCGGCCCTGCTCGCGGCGCGGACGGCCCTGTGGCTGGGCGCGGGCCGGGTCTATGCCTGTCTCCTAGACCCCGCCGCGCCGGGCGTCGACGTCATCCATCCCGAATTGATGTTGCGCCCGCCCGCCCGCATGCCCATGCGCCTGCGCGCGCTTGCCGTCGGCCCCGGGCTAGGCATCAGCGCCGAAGCCGAGCGCCTGCTGCAAACAGCGGTCGAATGCGATGTCCCGCTATTGCTCGACGCCGACGCGCTCAACATCGCGGGCCGCTGGCCAGGGTTGGCAAACAAGCTGAAGGCGCGGCGGGCCGCGACCCTCCTCACCCCCCACCCCGCCGAGGCCGGGCGGCTACTCGGCAGCACCACCGCCGACATCCAGGCCGACCGTGTCGCCGCCGCGCTCAAACTGGCTCACGACTATCGCGCCCATGTCGTACTCAAAGGCTGCGGCAGCCTCGTCGCCACCCCCGACGGACGCTGGTTCATCAACACCACCGGCAACCCCGGCATGGCCAGCGCCGGCATGGGCGACGTATTGAGCGGACTCATCCTCGCCCTGCTCGCGCAAGGCTGGCTGCCCGAGGCGGCGCTGCTTGCCGCCGTCCATCTGCACGGCGCCGCCGCCGACCGCCTCGTTGCCGCCGGCATCGGGCCGGTCGGTCTCACCGCCGGCGAAACCATCCCCGCGGCGCGCGGCCTGTTCAACGACTGGCTGCACGGACGCCCCGCCTGATCGCCAGGGCGGACGCCGCCCTCCCCCCGGGGCGCGCATTCCGGGGAAGCTTTCTTTCCCGCTAGAATAGCGGCCCCTGACGCGCCGCCCGCCCCGCGCCGCCGCATCGCCCCCTTCCGAAGGAAAGCACCTTGAGCGCCAACAACCCTTTCACCCCGCCCCCCGCCGCCTCCCGCCTCCTGATGTCCGGCAACGAAGCCATCGCCCGCGCCGTGTGGGACGCGGGAGCGCGCGTGGCCGCTGCCTACCCGGGGACGCCCGCCACGGAAATCCTGGAAAACCTCGCCCGTTACCCCGACCTCTACGCCGAATGGTCGGTGAATGAAAAAGTCTCGCTCGAAGTCGCCATCGGCGCATCCGTGACCGG
>JAIRNL010000303.1 GCA_031258035.1 Azoarcus sp.
GCGACAAAGATCAGCACATTGAGCAGCAGGAAAAGGATGGAAAGGAAACGTAGCGTCGTCATGGTGTTTCAGGCGGCCCGCGCGATCCGGTGCAGGCCGTCGAGGACGAGGTTTTCGACCCGCCGGAACGGGATGTCGAGCAGGGGCGCGATGTCGTCGGCGCTGCCGCCGCTCAACAGGCAGACGGCGCGGGAGTCGTCCAGGCGGCGGAATACGCGCTCGATCGCGCCCGCCTGCGCGTTGAGGCAGCCTGAAACGATGGCGTCGGCGGTATCGCGCGGAAGGCTGCGGTAGTGCCCCCCCATTGTCGGCAGGTGCGCGGTGCTGTCGCCGAGCGTCGCCCGCATCAGCGCGATGCCGGGCAGGATGTGGCCGCCGACGAAACGGCCATCGGCGGTCAGGATGTCCAGCGTGGTCGCGGTGCCGGCCATGACCACCAGCGCGCCGTGGGGATGATGGCCGCGCGCGCCGATCAGCGCCGCCCAGCGGTCGGGGCCGAGCCGAGCCGGATGGGTGTACATGTTATGCACATCGCAACGTCGCGCGCTGGCGCCGATCCACTCCATGGCAAGACCGCGACGAGCCAGGAGCGCCGCGAGCGCCTCGCCCCTGCCGGGGCCGGCGACGTTGCAGCCCAGCGCGCGGGTGATGCCGGGCGTCTCAAGGCATGCAGCCAGTTCGCCGGTGGCATCGTGCGTGCACGCGCCCGAAGCGGAAACGGTCTCGCCGACGAGGCGCCATTTGATCCGGCTGTTGCCGGCGTCGACCAAGAGCATCATGATCCCGCCCGCAAGGACACTTCACCCGCCAGGACGCGGCGCACGCCGCCGCCGTCGCGCACGAGCAGGGCGCCGTCCTCGTCCACGCCCAGGCAGATTCCGACGATCTCGGCGTTTTCGTCGCTCACTTTTACCGGCAGGTTGGCGAAGGCGTTGCGCTGTAACCAGGCGTCTTTCAGCAGTCCGAAGCCAGCGTCCGCGTAAGTGGCGAGCATCGGGTGAAGTTCGGCGAGAAAGGCGGCAAGGAGGCATTCGCGGCTGGGCGGCTCGTCCATTTCGCGGGCGAGGTCGGTGACGCCGCCTTCGCACCCGGGAATGACGGCGTCGGCCGGCAGGCGCAGGTTGAGCCCGACGCCGATCACCGCCGCGGGGGCGTCGCCGCGCCCCGGCAGCAGTTCCACCAGGATGCCGGCGAGTTTCGCGCCCTGCACGAGCACGTCGTTGGGCCATTTGAGCGCGACCGCGGCCACCCCGAGTTTTTCCAGCGTGCAAGCCAGAGCCAGCCCCACAACCAGCGACAGCCCGGCGGGAGCGGATGCGCCGGGCGCGAAGCGCCACAGCACGGAAAACGTGAGGCTGGCGCCCGGCCAGGCCAGCCATTGCCGCCCGCGCCGCCCGCGTCCGGCGGTTTGGCGGGTGGCGACGAGCACATGCGCCCTGCCGTCGTCCGCGGGGGGCGCTTCCAGCAGCGCGGAATTGGTCGAATCGCAGTTCTCCACCCAGCGGATGTCGAACGCCGACGCGAGCGGCCCCAGGACGTCCGCGAGCGCGGCGGGATCGGGAGCGGGGAAAGGCGTGAGCGGGGGAGCGTCCATGGGCATCCGGTGCAAAAACCGCGGAATTATCCCATCAGCGGGACAAAACGGCGCGGCGGATTGAATCGTCGCCCTGCAAATCGTGCCGCCACGGTTCGATCCGCCCGCGCCGCGTCATGGTTTTGCCGTCAGCCGTTCGATCATCCGCCGGACAGCGCCGATCTGCGGCGCGGATTGCAGGTGATAACCGGGGCCGGTGTAGCCCCACCAGTCCCAGCACCCGTTCGACCCATTACTGTCGGCGGTCTGCGGGTAGAGCACGATCAGGCGGTTGCTTTCGGCCCACGGGTTGTAGCCGCTTTCCCGCACGAAAACTTCGCCCACTGCCGCGGCGTTTTGCTTGCAGCCGTGAAACGCCACGTGGATGCGGCATCCGCCGGCGCGGCAACCCGCAGGCACATAAACGTAACCGGTACCCGCCATGTTCGCGTCCGGGCCGGCAAATTCGCCTTGCCTGAATGCGAGCAGTTCGCCCTTTGCCGCCACCGGGGCTTGCAGCTCGCCCAGCAGGTGCGCGAGCAGGCGACCCGGCGCGTCGAAATCGCCACAACGGTTGATGTAAGGCGATTGGGTCGCGGCGCAGGCGGAAGCGTCTTTCGCGCCCGGCGCGATCATGGCGTGACCGGCATCGGGCAGGCGCTCATGGACGACGGCGTGTTCGGGCAACCATTGCAGGTAAAAACCGTGCGCCGCATCCACCACCGCGCCGTCCACCAGATGGTCTTTCCCGCCGGAAAGCAACCAGACGCGGCCCCGGGACAGGTTGTCGGGCGCATCGATGCGCCGCGCCGCCGCCTGTTTTTCGATTTCCCCGCGCGCCTCGGACGGTTTGGGCGGCGGCATGAAAAAGTTGGGCGACATGCACGCGGACAAGGCCCGGACGGCGCTGCCCCTGGCGCAGTAGTACGGCCCGCCCGCCAGAACGCCCGCGCCGCGCACCAGCGCCGAATGGGCGACATGGAACTGCACCGCCATGAAAGCGCCCGACGAGAGTCCGGAAACCGTGAGATCCCCTGGCACCGCGCCCAGGGCCGGCAAAGGTTCGGGTTCAGCGGCGTGGGCGCAGGCGGCCGCGAGCAGGACGAGGAAAGAAGAAAGTGAAAAGGTCGATGGCATGACTTTTCCAAAGTTTGTGCGGGATGTGCCGCGTTACGTCAGGCCGGCGCGGGCGGCGGCGAACCAGGAAACCGCGAACCTCCTGGGCAGCAAACCAGGCGCCCTCGTTCCGGCAACAAACAGAAAGCGCCCTGGTTCAATCACCCAGCCTCTCCACCGCAAATCCGACCACATTCCGTTCTTTCTTGCTGAATTCCACCCCGATCAGATAAATGGGCTGCTCCAGCGCCCGGTATTTGTCGGCGTAGCCTTTCTCCTTGATCTGCGACAATGCCCTGCCCTCTGCTTCTTCCTCGACCAGCTTGAATTCAAAAAGATAAACCTGTCCGTTGAATTTCACC
>JAIRNL010000074.1 GCA_031258035.1 Azoarcus sp.
TCGGTCAAGCTCGACACGGACTACGGCAAGCCGGGCGCAGACGCGCTCACGCTCTACAACACGTCAATGATGGCCTTCGGTGCGGGCGACGATGCGGCGGCTTGCCGGTCGCTCGTTACAGCTTTGGAGTCCCAAAAGGGCTGATGTCCTTACACATCTACACCGACGCCCCCGCATAAACACACGCCAGCGCCGCCACGTTGCGCGGGCGCGTCTCGTTCGCTGTGCGCCCGCTCCCGTAGCCCATTGTCTGGTAATTGACGCCTGTGCCTTGAATGCCGCCATCCAGTGAGCCGCCGGCGTTTCCTGGACTGAGGAGGTTCAGCCATGAACTGCTCGACGAGTGTCTGTGTGATTGATAGGCATCAGTCTGCGTACTCCCAAGCGCCCTGCCGGAATCGACGCCCCTGCCGTTATCCCAACCCCGCCTGAATTCCCCGCGAAAGTCGGGCAGTCGGAACGTTGTCGAACCATTGCCGCGCGAGTACTTTCCGGTGTTCGCGCTCCACTGGCTCTCATCGACGATATTTTCACCCGTATTCGCAAAATTCCAGAGTTTCGGGTATTGCGCCCGCGTGACGAGTTGCCCGGCCAGCGGTAACCAGACGGCGGGCGGCGTCGTGCCGCTGAAGTCCGCGATCATCCCGACAAACAGGCTGTCGATGAATTCAGACATGAATGCCGGTTTCACGGCGATATGCAACACCGAGCGCGCGAACACCTCGGCGGGCGTTGCGGCGCGCATGGTGCCCGCGACCTCTTCCGTCGCGGGCGGCGTTTCCAGTGATTCGATGTCGAATATCCGCCAGCCGTCGGCAAACCAGTAATACCCGTGCCCGTCGGCGGTGGTGCCGTACAGATCGAAGGCATTGACCGTGAGCGGCTGGACATTCCACTGCCCGCCGGAATAATACGCAAGCCCGTGGCCCGCGCCGTTCCAGTCAGTGACAATAGCCTCCGCGCCATTCGGCATGTCGGTAAGCGCATCGAGCGCGGTCATGTCATCGACGATTTGCCAGATGTCGCGCACATGATGAATCGTCGATGCTTTTGCCGCAAACGTCGCGTTCATTGCGGAAAGCAGCTGATTGCTGTTTTCCGAATCCAATGGCACGCCCATGCCCTCGACCGCGCCCGCGATCTCTTCCTGTACATCATTCAGCCATCTGGCAGTGATCTCAGTCGGCGGACGTTGCGCCTGTGCGTCTTCGTGCGTGAATTTATTGCGCCCGAGTTCATCCTGAACCGTGCCGGCTCCCGCGATCCTGAACATCTCATCCTCCCGCGCCCGTGATGTCCTCGAACCAGAGCAACACATGGGCCTGTTTGAAATCTTCGAGCGCCGCGCGAAGCACCGAAAGCGGCGTCACCGTTTTGTAGTAGCGCACCAGCATGATGGCGCGCGTCCGTTGCGCGGCAGACCAGCACCGCGCCGCCGGATCGCGCCCGGAGCCGTCCCCGCCGTGCCGCCCGACCGCCATCGGCGCGAACAAGTGAAATATCTGTACGAGCGGCACAGCGAAATCGGTCTGCGGCGCCTCGGCACTCCAGCAGCGGTCGCCGACATGCGAGCCGGCAGCCAGGGGAAGCCGCGGAAAGGTTTCCGCGGCGCCGGCGGCGGCGAGCGCCGCTTCGGCGGCGCGGCGGTATTCAGAAATAGGCCAGCTCGCAAAACGCGGCCTGTGCGTCTCGATCGCATTGTCGAGTACGCCCGGCAGCGCCGTGTCGATGCGCGCCAGCTCCTGCGCCGTACTCGCCAGCAGGGCGCTGCCGAGACCGCCCGGCGGCCACTCCCACGCACGACCGGGCGGTAACAGCGCCCGCATCGCATCGGCGTAGTCGTGCGCGTCATGCGCCGGCAGCCTCATACCCACTCCAGATCGGCAAACACGAGCACCTCGCCCGGTGAGACAGCAACGTTCTCCATGGGCGCGAGGCGGACGTACCGGCTCGATACGGTGGCGATGGCCGCGTCGATGGCCGCCACATACAGGATCGATGTCTCGGCCTGTTCGGCAAAAATGGCCTCGCCGATGGCGGCGGCGATGCGTTCCCGGTTCGCCGCGTTGTCGATGGCCGCGTCGATCTGCAACCGTACCGTCACCGGGCGAATGAGCGGCGCGGCAAGCCGCCAGTCCGCCGTGGCGGGCGCGACGGCGGCGTAATACTCGCCGACGGCGGCAAGCACGCCCGGCGTTGGCTGCCGGTTGATCGCGCCATTGCAGATGGGGTACACAACGACGGAACCGGGGCCCAGCGCATGCGGAAACACCAGCGCGCCGGAGACCGAGGGATGCGCGGAGCGGGCCCAGTATCGGTAATCCTCGATCCGCCCGCCGCGCGCGCCGAGTACCGTCATGACCTGCCATTCGTCGGCAACCCGCAGCCGCCAGTCATCGACCGATTCCTCCGCCGCGCCGCCGGTGATGCCCTCAATGCCTACCGTGACTGTTCCGGCGATGCCGGGTTGCGGATCGATGAACGTGAGTTGCGCGCCCGGCGGCAAGTTGCCGTCGTCACCCGGCTCGACCGCGCGCACACTGACCGTGGCGACAGATGTGTTCGCTGTAAACTGCGCGGCGAGCACCCGGTAATCCTGTCGATTCGGCCCTCGCAGCAGCGTGTCCGCGAGGATGACGCTACCCGGCGCGCCGCTCGCCAGTGCCGTCCCGGCAGCGGGGGTTGCATCGAGCCGCGCGACGTTATAGAGCGCCGCCCAGTCGTAGAGCCGCTCCAATTCGCAAGTGAGCGGATTGCATTGCCGGTCGAGCCATTCCAGGTGCCCGTGCAGGCCGTGGCAGGCGCGCGCCCAGGTGTGCGAGAGCGCCTCGCGCAGCGCCTCGGGCAGCGCCGCCAGATCGGCGGCAATGCGGGCATCGAGATCGGAGAGCGAGGGGCGGGAATATCCGGGCATGTCACAGCGTCAGCGGAATGCGCAGCATGAACTTGCGCCCATTGTGCATGCCCGAGATCCCGACAAATACGCTGGAAACATTACCCGACGGGGCGCTCGTCCGCTCGTCCGTGACGGCGATGTCCTGTAGCGCGGGCGCTCGGGAGAGCGTGCGCGTGATGATCGAGACAACCTCCCGGCGGGCGTCGTCCGTGAGCGGCTGCCGCCGGACGTGCCACAGTGCGCTGCCGTCCTGCGGCGATTTATACCAGCCGCGCCGATCCCACTGCGTCGGCACGCGCCGCGCCGGGGCCTGCTGATCGGTGAAGAGCAGCGCGTAGACCAGTGTTTCAACCGCGGCCAGATCGTCATCGCCGTGGTCTGCGGCGAGGTCGAATTCGCAGGGCGCGGTCTGAATGAGCCTGAGCATGACGCCCCCTATTTGACCGTTCCAGTTTCGGCGCCGCCCGGCTGCACGCCGGTATGCACGTGCGTATCGCCAATGTTCTTGTCGTTGCACGAAATCGAGCCGACGATGGCGAAATGGCCGGTGACAGACGAACCGCCGCCGCCTTCGCCCGCGACGGCGAGCGATTGAGCGATGACAACAGCGCCGGTGGTCTCCATCCGCGGCGCGTCGATGATGACGCGCGGCGCTCTCAGCGTGATCTCTTCGGCGGCATTGATTTCGATCTTCCCGCCGCGCTGGAGGTGAACGTAATTCCCCTCGTCGTCATGCAGCGCCACCTCGCCTTCCGCGATGTCCATGTTGTACTGCCGGTCGCCGATCACGATGGCAATGCCGTGCGAGCGGTCGCCGGACGGAAAAAGAAGATAGGTTTGCGCGCCAGGGTGCGGGCGATAGGAAAGGCCGTAAGGCTCGACGCGGTCGATGTTCGGCAGCACCTCGTCGGCCAGGACGCGCGCCTGCACCCGATCCGCGCCCAGCAGCGCAAGCACGCCGCGCGCGATGGACAACTGAAGCCGCCGCCAGACATGATCCGTCATGATCATTTCCCGCCCGCGAACGCGTCACGCGCCATGACCGTGAGGCGGGTCGCATGCCCGCCACGGTCATCGAGGCTGAATGAACGGTCGCCGATCAACATCACATCATCGATGTTTTCAGCCGGGATCGTGACCCGCACCTGCGTGTTGATGTCCCATGGCCGCCAGCCGCCATCGTGCGGGTAGCGCCACCCCTGCACGGTGAGTTCCACGCGATGCGCCCGGGCGCGGCGCCGATTGCGCTCCAGCTCCGCGCGCCGGTCGCAGCCGCCCAGGCTTTGTCCGGACTTGTCCGCGACGATATGCATTGGGCGGTAGAACCGGATGTCCGCATCCTTCACGCGGCTCATTGCGGCCGCGCCGCCGTCGGTGTCGTGCGATTTGACGCAGTACTCGCTGAACCGCTGCGAATGCTCGTCGATGACCTCGTAATCGAGGATGTGTTCGCCGTAGACGAGCGAGGCGACCGGTGCGGCCTTCGTCGGTTCGGCGAGCACCAGCCCCCCGTCGGCGCGCGGATAAAACAGCAGGTTCGCGGTGCGCGCGGCATTGATGAGCGCCGTCGCCGGCGACTCGCACTGCATGGCGAACTCCTCGACAACAGACGTTTTTGCCAGCACCTGCAAAGGCACCTTGAAGTCGCTGCAAAGGCGCTTTGCGATCTCGCCGAGCGTGAGACCGGAAAGCGTCTTGCTATACTGGCTATCGACCAGCTCGCGGGCAAGGCTGCGTCCATCGAGCGAGATGTCGTGCGAATCGCGCCCGACACGGCGGCTCAGCCGATCGAGCCGTACCGTTGTCACGGGCTGGCCCGCGATCACCACCCCGATGACGCTGTTCGCCGTGATGCCGAGGTTGTCGCCCGTGCCGGGCAGCGTCACCTCCAGCCGCAGCGTCGCGCACAGATCATCGACCGACGAGCGCACCTCGGCGCGTTGCCACCGCCCGTAGCGAAAACCATCGAACCGGATCTCGACCTCGTCGTTATCCATAAACCGCGCCATTTACAAATAGCGGATGCCGCACGGTGTTGAGCGCCAGAAACGCCTCTTCGGTCGTTCCGAGATTATGAGCGATGAGCACGGCGGGCAGCGGGCGCACGATATCCCGGCGCACGATGGGCCGAAAATCCTGCGCGGAGAGCGCCCGGATGACGGCGGCGCGCGCCCTGGCCGCCGGCTGGAAAACGGCATCCGGCACAACGGGCAAAATGTCCGTCGCGCACTTTTCGACCGCCGCCAACGCCAGGTCGCGGTCGCGTTCAGACGGGTATTCCGCGATGGCAACGGACATCGCCGCGGCGGCAATCAGCCGCTGCTCCAATGCATACTCGGCGCGCAAGCTGGCGAGCAGGGATTGATCGGCAGCCTGCGCGCCCGTCAACGTGACCGCCCGGCGGGACGTGCCCGCCGCCCGCGCGATGCGCCCGACCGTTTCGGCGCGGGCCGTGGCGGCAATGTCGTTCCTGCCGCCGAGGCCCAGCGCATCCGCAAGGCTGCGGAATGCCGCCGCGTACCGCCCCGGAATGGCCGCGATGGCCGCAAGATCGGTCTTGATGCCGCCGATGACATTCATGACCGCGCCCGCCAACGACAGCGGCAACGTTGCGAGCGAGATGATCTTGCGCAACCCCTCCAGCCGCTGCTGAACGGCAGCGATAAATTGCTGCATCGCGCTCGCCGACATTGAGCGAATGTCGTAATCGGCCACCGCCGCATCGGCCATGTCGGCGACAGCGCCCTGGGCGATGTCGTCGAACATCAGTTCCGGCTGCCGACGCTCCCCGCCGGGGACAAATGTGATTTTGACGCTGGCGTATCCATTTTCCCCGGAGGATTCCGACAACGACCACGTTTTTGGTCGCACCCAAAGCTCGCCCAGCCATGGGTGCGTCAGCCAGTCCGCGCCGGGTTCCGCGAGCAGCGTGAGTAATTCATTGCGGGGGATGTCGTAGTCCGGGCCGATGAAATACGCCGTCAGTGACCAGTCCCAGGCCGCCAGCCCCAGATCCTCCGTGAGCGGCACATCCGCGCCGGGGTACTCGTGCACGACAAGCCGCCGTCCGCCTGTTGCCTCGTGGCTTTCGGTCAAGAATTCCAGCCCGCGAAAGCGGGCGCGGCCCATACGGTCAATCCACGGCATGCGAGTACGTGCGAACGGCGACGGGTCGCAGTGTCGTGCGCCTCGCCCGAGATTGTCATGCGGGAAATGTTTCCAACCTAAACGGCATTCCTGTGTACACGCATCATCGAACAATGGCTGTTTATTACAACGAACGCGATCCCTATCCAGCGCAATGGCTGCGCAATTTGATTGCGGCGGGGCATTTGCCTGCGGGCGAGGTTGACGAGAGGAGCATTGCCGATGTCGAAGCAGATGATCTTGCCGGATTTGCCCAGTGCCATTTCTTCGCCGGAATCGGCGGCTGGCCCCTCGCGCTCCGGCTGGCGGGCTGGCCGGACGAGCGCCCGGCATGGACAGGATCGTGTCCCTGCCAAAGTTTTTCTGCTGCCGGAAGACGCACCGGCTTCGCCGATCCGCGTCATCTCTGGCCCGTCTGGTTCCGGCTCATCCGCGCGCGGCGGCCTGCAACGATTTTTGGAGAACAGGTTGAGGCGGCGATTCGCCATGACTGGCTCGATCTTGTGGCGGATGACCTGGAAGGACTTGGTTACGCCATCGGGGCGACCGTACTGCCTGCTGCGGGCGTCGGCGCGCCGCATCTCCGAAGCCGATTGTGGTTCGTGGCCGACGCCCCAGGCCAGCGACTGCACGGGCGGGGGGCAAGACAGGCGGGCGATGGGCGAAACGCGCCATGGCAGCAACCTGAACGACTTTGCCATGCTGGCGGGCTGGGTGACGCCGTCGAGCCGGGACTGGAAGGACTCGCCGGGGATGATGATCACGAGAGCGGATGGACGCGCCCGGCTGGATCAGTTTCCGCGGCAGGCGCAGTTGACGAGCTGGCCGACGCCGTGCGGCCAGGACGGGCCAAACGGCGGGCCGGCGCAGGGGGCGGATCGATTGCCGGGGGCGTGCGCCTTGACGACCCAGACCCCGGCCCGGCGGACGGCCTCCGGCGAGATGCTGACTGGCTCTTCTGCCGGGATGGGAAATGGCGGCCCGTTGAACCCGGCACATTCCCGCTGGCTCATGGGATTCCCGCCCGAGTGGGACGCTTGCGCGCCTACGGTAACGCCATCGTCCCGCAAGTAGCGGCGGCCTTTATTCAGGCCTTCATGGAGTACATGCCATGACACACATCTGGCGCGTCAGGAAATGGCTGCCGGAACGGTACGGACAGCCGTGCCGGATCATCGCTACCGGCAGCAGATGTTCCGCCCTCGTTGAATTCTCCGACGGCGCGCGCGTCGTTACATGCCGCCGGTTTCTTCGGAAAAAATAATGTCACAGACCGACATCGAAATTCGCGTCCGACTGAACAATGACGGCCTGAGGGAATCTGAGCTGGAAGCGCGGCGCGCCGCCGAAAGAATCGCGGCGGCGGCTGCGCGCGCGGCAGCGAGGGCGGCGAGGGAAGCCGAGCGCCGCAGATCTCGTGAACGAACCGAATCCCACCGCCTGGCGCAAGCGCGCGAGCAGCTGGGCATGCGCTCCGAGCGCACGATTCAGCGGGAAATCCAGCGCACCGAAGCGGCATACAACCGGCTGCGCGCCTCGGGCAGGCTATCAATGAGCGAGCTGGAGCGCGCGGCGCAGCGGACGCGGCAGCGGGTAGCCGAACTCAATAATGAGATGGGACGACTCACGCGAGAGCAAAAAGCGCAGCGGGCGTTGAGAATCGGCGCATCGGTCGCAGTGGGCACCGTGGCGGCGGGCGCCGTGCTGAAAACCCCGATACAGCGCGCCATCGATTACGACTATCGCCTGGCGCACATGGCCAACACGGCATTTTCCGAGCGCGACTCGGAGGGCCGAAAGATCGGCATGAAAGAACTGGAAACCGTCATCAATGATGCGGTCAAGCAGGGCGGCGGCACGCGCGAGAGCGCCGCCGA
>JAIRNL010000079.1 GCA_031258035.1 Azoarcus sp.
GTGGGCGACAGGAGCGAGACTTCTTCGTACTCGTCTTCGTCCAACGGCAAGACCGCCTGCAGGAAGGCGGTCAGGATGTCAATGTGCCGGGCATCGCCAAACAGGAGTTTGAACACCAAGTCTTCTTTCGGAGAAAAAAGTTCCATGTCAGGCGCCTCTTTCTGGATCGCCGGATTATACGCCCGGCGCAAGGCTTGCAAGCTCGGTCGCCCTGATGGATCCCCAGTGGCGCCGTGGCGAACGGGCGGGCGGGGACAACAGCGCGCGGAGGCAAATCGTCCGGGATCGGAAAGAGGGAGAAATCCCCGAAACCTGCCCATCCACCGGTGAGGCGCGATGAGAATCATCCGGCGGGGCTCTCCCCCGCACAGGCACGCCGCCCCCATGCCGAGGGCGCACCAAGAAAAACGGGCTGGCAATATGCCAGCCCGATGCGCTTTCGCGGATTCGCCCCGCTTCTCTATCCTTGTCCGTCCTCCGGCGCTTCCTCGCCACCGGCGGCGACCGTTTCCGCGATGGTTTCTTTTTCCGGCGCCCAGGCATGCGCTTCGCCCAGGTCTTCCCCGGCAGCCTGGGAACGCCGGCTGCGGTGGTAGGCGAGACCCGTGCCCGCGGGAATGAGCCGGCCGACGATGACGTTTTCCTTGAGACCGCGCAGTTCGTCGCGCTTGCCCATGATCGCCGCTTCGGTGAGCACCCGCGTGGTTTCCTGGAAGGAGGCCGCCGAGATGAAGGAGTCGGTGGAGAGCGACGCCTTGGTGATGCCGAGCAGGATGTTTTCGTATCCCGCCGGGAGCTTGCCTTCGGCTTCGAGGCGGTCGTTTTCGTCCAGCACTTCGGAACGTTCGACCTGCTCTTCGCGGATGAACTTCGAGTCGCCCGGATCGGTGATGACCACGCGGCGCAGCATCTGGCGCACGATGACTTCGATGTGCTTGTCGTTGATCTTCACGCCTTGCAGGCGGTAGACGTCCTGCACTTCGTCGATGATGTAGCGCGCAAGCTCTGTGATGCCTTGCAGGCGCAGGATGTCGTGCGGATCGGACGGGCCGTCGACGATGACCTCGCCCTTGTTGACCACCTGCCCTTCATGCACCATCAGGTGCTTGTCCTTCGAAATCAGGAATTCGTGCGCCGCGCCGTCCGGCTCGGTGATGACCAGGCGCTGCTTGCCCTTGGTGTCCTTGCCGAAGGAGACGGTGCCGGTGAATTCGGCGAGCATGCCGGCATCCTTGGGGGCGCGGGCCTCGAACAGTTCCGCCACGCGCGGCAGGCCGCCGGTGATGTCACGGGTCTTGGCCGATTCCTGCGGGATGCGCGCCAACACGTCGCCAATGCCGACTGGCTGGCCATTCTGCACGGTGATGAGCGCGCCCGGCTGGAAGGTGATGGTGACGACGTGGTCGCTGCCGGCGATCTTGACTTCCTCGCCGGTGTCGTCGAGCAGCTTCACCTGCGGACGCGCGCCCTTGGCGGTGGCGGAGGTGGAACGGCGCGGCGAGTCGATCACCACCAGCGTCGACAGGCCGGTGACTTCGTCGACCTGCTTGGCGGCGGTGACGCCTTCTTCGACGTTCTCGAACTTCACCGTGCCCGAATATTCGGTGATGATCGGGCGGGTGTGCGGATCCCAGTTAGCCAGTTTGGCGCCGGCCTTGACATCGGCGCCGTCTTCGACGAGGAGGGTCGCGCCGTAGGGAATCTTGTGGCGTTCGCGCTCGCGCCCGTGCCGGTCGGCGACGACGATTTCCGCCGAGCGGGCGATGACGACTTTTTCGCCCCGGGCGTTGGAGACGTAGCGCATGTTGCCAGCCAGACGGATGACGCCTTCGGCCTTGGCTTCGACACCGGTGGCCGCCGCCGCCCGCGAGGCCGCGCCACCGACGTGGAAGGTGCGCATGGTGAGCTGGGTGCCGGGTTCGCCGATCGACTGCGCGGCAATGACGCCGACGGCTTCGCCGGCGTTGACCATGTGGCCGCGCCCGAGGTCGCGCCCATAGCATTTGGCGCACAGGCCGTAACGGGTTTCGCAGGTGAGCGGGGTGCGCACCTTGACTTCGTCGACGCCGATCTGGTCGATGAGGTCGACGGCGCTCTCGTCGAGCAGGGCGCCCGCCTCGATCACGGTTTCGAGGCTTTCGGGGTCGACGACGTCTTCGGCGCAGACGCGGCCCAGGATGCGGTCGCGCAGCGGTTCGACGACTTCGCCGCCTTCGATCAGGGCCTTCATGTTGAAGCCGTTGCGGGTGCCGCAGTCGTCTTCGATGACGACCAGGTCTTGCGTCACGTCGACCAGCCGCCGGGTGAGGTAGCCGGAGTTCGCGGTCTTCAGGGCGGTGTCAGCCAGCCCCTTGCGCGCGCCGTGGGTGGAGATGAAGTACTGGAGGACGTTCAGCCCTTCGCGGAAGTTGGTGGTGATCGGGGTCTCGATGATGGAGCCGTCCGGTTTGGCCATCAGGCCGCGCATGCCAGCCAACTGGCGGATCTGCGCGGCGGAGCCGCGCGCGCCCGAGTCGGCCATCATGTAGATGGAGTTGAAGGCTTCCTGCTTGACTTTGTTGCCCTCGCGGTCGATCACGTCTTCCTGGCCGAGTTGTTCCATCATCGCCCGGGCGACCTGGTCGCCGCAGCGGCCCCAGATGTCGACGACCTTGTTGTAGCGTTCGCCCTGGGTGACGAGGCCGTTGGCGTACTGGCGCTCGATTTCGCCGACTTCGATTTCGGCCGCGGCGATGAGTTCTTTTTTCTTCGCCGGCACCAGCATGTCCTTGACCGCGATGGAGATGCCGGCGCGGGTGGCGAGGTGGTAGCCGAATTGCATGAGCTTGTCGGCGAAGACGACCGTCGCCTTCAGGCCGCAGCGGCGGAAGGAGGCGTTGATGAGGCGGGAAATTTCCTTTTTCTTCAGCGGTTTGTCGATGACGCTGAAGGGCAGCCCGGCGGGCAGGATCTCGGAGAGGATGGCGCGCCCGGCGGTGGTGTCGTGGCGCACGACTTTTTCGATGCGCTCGCCTTCCGGGCCGAGGTCGACTTCCTTCAGGCGCACGGTGACCCTGGCGTGCAGCGAGATCTGCCCCGATTCGTAGGCGCGCTTGATTTCGCTGACATCGGTGAAGATCATGCCTTCGCCCGGCACGTTGATCCCTTCGCGGGTCGCATAGTAGAGACCGAGCACAATGTCCTGCGAGGGCACGATGATGGGCTCGCCGTTGGCGGGCGAGAGCACGTTGTTGGAGGCGAGCATCAGGGTGCGGGCTTCCATCTGCGCTTCGAGCGACAGCGGGACGTGGACGGCCATCTGGTCGCCGTCGAAGTCGGCGTTGAAGGCGACGCAGACGAGCGGGTGCAGCTGGATGGCCTTGCCTTCGATCAGTACCGGCTCGAAAGCCTGGATGCCCAGGCGGTGCAGGGTCGGGGCGCGGTTGAGCATCACCGGGTGTTCGCGGATGACTTCTTCGAGGATGTCCCACACCACGGGTTCCTGCACTTCCACCATCTTCTTGGCCTGCTTGATGGTGGTCGCCAGGCCCAGCAGTTCGAGCTTGTTGAAGATGAAGGGCTTGAAAAGCTCCAGCGCCATCAGTTTGGGCAGGCCGCACTGGTGGAGCTTGAGTTGCGGGCCGACGGTGATGACCGAGCGGCCCGAGTAGTCGACGCGCTTGCCGAGCAGGTTTTGCCGGAAGCGCCCGCCCTTGCCCTTGATCATGTCGGCGAGCGACTTGAGGGCGCGCTTGTTGGCGCCGGTCATCGCCTTGCCGCGGCGGCCATTGTCGAGGAGGGAGTCGACCGACTCCTGCAACATGCGCTTTTCGTTCCTGACGATGATGTCGGGGGCCTTCAGCTCCAGCAGGCGCTTGAGGCGGTTGTTGCGGTTGATGACGCGACGGTAGAGGTCGTTGAGGTCGCTGGTGGCAAAACGCCCGCCGTCGAGCGGCACGAGCGGACGCAGGTCGGGCGGCAGCACCGGCAGCACTGCGAGGATCATCCATTCCGGTTTGATGCCGGAATGCTGGAAGGCTTCGAGCACTTTCAGGCGCTTGGAGAATTTCTTGATCTTGGCTTCGGAGCCGGTGGTTTCGAGTTCGCCGCGCAGCCGTTCGATTTCGAGGTTGATGTCGAGCGTGCGCAGGAGATCGCGGATGCCTTCGGCGCCCATCAGGGCGTCGAACTCGTCGCCGTATTCTTCGACGCGGGCGAGGTAGTCGTCCTCGGTGAGCAACTGGGCGCGCGTGAGCTTGGTCATGCCCGGCTCGACGACGACGTAGGCTTCAAAATACAGCACCCGTTCGATGTCGCGCAGGGTCATGTCCAGCACCATGCCGAGACGGCTCGGGAGCGACTTCAGGAACCAGATGTGGGCGACCGGGCTGGCCAGCTCGATGTGCCCCATGCGCTCGCGGCGCACTTTGGACTGGGTGACTTCGACGCCGCACTTTTCACAGATGACGCCGCGGTGCTTCAGGCGCTTGTATTTGCCGCACAGGCATTCGTAGTCCTTGACCGGGCCAAAGATCTTGGCGCAGAACAGGCCGTCGCGCTCTGGCTTGAAAGTGCGGTAGTTGATGGTTTCAGGCTTTTTCACTTCGCCGTAAGACCAGGAACGGATCTTGTCGGGCGAAGCCAGGCCGATGGTGATGGCTTCAAACTCCTCCTCGTTGGGGAGGGTTTGCTTGAACAAGTCAGCAAGCAGGCTCTTCATGTGTTACTCCGTCTCCGTCCGGTTCAACCACGATCCAGGTCGATGTCGATGGCGAGCGACCGGATTTCCTTCACCAGCACGTTGAAGGATTCGGGCATGCCCGAGTCGATCCGATGTTCGCCCTTGACGATGTTTTCGTACACCTTGGTGCGGCCATTGACGTCGTCCGACTTGACCGTGAGCATTTCCTGCAAGGTGTAGGAGGCGCCATAGGCTTCGAGCGCCCAGACTTCCATTTCGCCGAAACGCTGGCCGCCGAACTGGGCCTTGCCACCCAGCGGCTGCTGGGTGACGAGCGAGTACGGCCCGGTCGAGCGGGCGTGCATCTTGTCGTCGACGAGGTGGTGGAGCTTGAGCACGTGCTTGTAGCCCACCGTGACCTTGCGCTCGAAGGGCTCGCCGTTGCGGCCGTCGAAAAGTTGCACCTGGTATTGCGCCTGGCCGTTTTCGTCTTTCAGCCCGGCGAGGTCGAGCATTTTTTCGATCTCGTCCTCGTGCGCGCCGTCGAACACCGGCGTGGCGAAAGGCACGCCTTTCCTGAGATTGCCAGCCAGTTCGACGATTTCACCGTCGTCGAGCGCGTCCAGCGCCTCGACGCGGCCGCTGCTGTTGTATATCTGGTCGAGGAAGCCGCGCAGTTCCCTGATCGAAGCCTCCCGGCGCAGCATTTCGTCGATCTTGACGCCGAGGCCGCGCGCCGCCCAGCCGAGGTGGGTTTCGAGAATCTGGCCGATGTTCATCCGCGAGGGCACGCCCAACGGGTTGAATACGATGTCCATCGGCGTGCCGTCGGCCATGTAGGGCATGTCCTCGATCGGCACGATCTTGGAGACCACGCCCTTGTTGCCGTGGCGGCCCGCCATCTTGTCGCCCGGTTGCAGGCGGCGCTTCACCGCAAGGTACACCTTGACCATCTTCTGCACCCCCGGCGGCAGTTCGTCGCCCTGGGTGAGCTTCTTTTTCTTGATCTCGAAAGCCTGGTCGAAATCGGCGCGGGTCGTCTCCAGCCCCTCGCGCACGGCTTCGAGCTGGGCGGCGAGGTCTTCGTCCGCCATGCGGATGTCGAACCAGTTGTGCGCGCCGCCCTGGCTCTGTTCGAGATCGTCGAGGTACTCGTCGGTGATCCTGCTGCCCTTGGCAAGTTTCTTCGGGCCGCCGTTGACTTTCTGGTTGAGGATCTGCCGGCGCAGGCGCGCGAAGGCGTCGCGTTCGACGATGCGCATCTGGTCGGCAAGATCCGCCTTGAAACCGCGCAATTGCTCGTCGATGATGGACTGCGCGCGCTTGTCGCGCTCGATGCCCTCGCGGGTGAAGACCTGCACGTCGATCACGGTGCCGGTCATGCCCGAGGGCACCCGCAGCGAGGTGTCCTTCACGTCGGAGGCTTTCTCGCCGAAGATGGCGCGCAGCAGTTTTTCTTCCGGGGTGAGCTGGGTTTCGCCCTTGGGGGTCACTTTGCCGACGAGCACGTCGCCCGCTTCGACTTCCGCGCCGATATAGACGATGCCGGATTCGTCGAGCCGGGAGAGCTGCGCTTCGCCGAGCGAGGCGATGTCGCGGGTGATTTCTTCCGGCCCGAGCTTGGTGTCGCGCGCCACGACCGAAAGCTCCTCGATGTGGATCGAGGTGTAGCGGTCTTCGGCCACGACGCGCTCCGAGACGAGGATGGAGTCTTCAAAGTTGAAGCCGTTCCACGGCATGAACGCGACCAGCATGTTCTGGCCGAGAGCCAGTTCGCCGAGATCGGTGGAAGCGCCGTCGGCCACCACGTCGCCGCGGGCGATGCTGTCGCCCACCCTGACCACCGGGCGCTGGTTGATGTTGGTGTTCTGGTTGGAACGGGTGTATTTGATGAGGTTGTAGATGTCGACCCCGACCTTGCCGGCTTCGGCTTCGTCGTCATTGACGCGCACCACGATGCGCTTCGCATCGACGTAGTCCACGACCCCGCCGCGCTGCGCCTTGACCACCGTGCCCGAATCCACCGCCACGGTGCGCTCGATGCCGGTGCCGACCAGCGGCTTTTCGGGGCGCAGGCAGGGAACGGCCTGGCGCTGCATGTTCGCGCCCATCAGCGCGCGGTTGGCATCGTCGTGTTCCAGGAAGGGAATGAGCGAAGCCGCCACCGACACGACCTGCCCCGGTGCCACGTCCATGTAGTTGACGCGCGCCGGTTCGGCGAGAATGGTTTCGCCCTTTTCGCGGCAGGTCACGAAGGCGTCGGAGAGCCGCCCTTCGTCGTCGAGCGCGGTATTGGCCTGCGCGATCACGAACTGCCCTTCCTCGATGGCGGAAAGGAATTCGATCTCGTCCGTCACCTTGCTGTCGATCACCTTGCGGTATGGCGTCTCCAGGAAGCCGTGGCGGTTGGTGCGCGCATACACAGCCAGCGAGTTGATGAGGCCGATGTTCGGGCCTTCCGGCGTCTCGATCGGGCACAGCCGGCCATAGTGGGTCGGGTGCACGTCGCGCACCTCGAAGCCGGCGCGCTCGCGGGTGAGACCGCCCGGCCCCAGGGCGGAGACCCGGCGCTTGTGGGTAATCTCGGAGAGCGGATTGGTCTGGTCCATGAACTGCGACAACTGGCTGGAACCGAAGAACTCCTTGATCGCCGCCGAAATCGGCTTGGCGTTGATGAGGTCGTGCGGCATCAGGTTGTCGGTTTCGGCCTGCGACAGGCGCTCCTTGACCGCGCGCTCGACGCGGATCAGGCCGGCGCGGAACTGGTTTTCAGCCAGTTCGCCGACCGAGCGCACGCGCCGGTTGCCGAGGTGGTCGATGTCGTCGACATCGCCGCGGCTGTTGCGCAGCTCGACCAGCACGCCGATGACGGCGAGGATGTCCTCCTTCGAGAGCACCCCCGGGCCTTCCTCGCCAAGCTGGCCGACCTGGGCGTAAAACCGCTTGAGCCACTCCGGCGCTTTTTCATCGACGGTCAGGGGATAGGCGCGGCGGTTGAATTTCATGCGCCCGACCGTGGAAAGGTCGTAACGCTCCTCGGAATAGAAAAGCCCGTGGAACAGATTCTCGACGGCATCTTCGGTCGGCGGCTCGCCGGGGCGCATCATGCGGTAGATCGCCACCTTCGCCGTCCACTCGTCGACGGTTTCGTCGATGCGCAGGGTCTGCGAAATATACGCGCCGCGATCGAGATCGTTCACGTACAGGGTCGTGAGTTCCGTCACCCCGCCCGCGCGCAGCTTGGCGAGCAGTTCCTCGGTGATTTCGTCGTTGGCGCGGGCAAGCAGTTCGCCGGTGGCGGGATCGGGAATGTCGCGGACGACGACGCGCCCCAGGACGAATTCGTCCGGCACCGTCATGCTCGTGACCCCGGCCTTGTCCAGTTCGCGGATGTGGCGAGCGGTAATCCGCTTGTCCTTGGCGACGATCAACGTGCCATCGGGCGCGACGAGGTCGAACCTCGCCACTTCGCCCTTCAGGCGCTCGGGCACGAGGTCGAAGCCGACATTGTCGGCGGCAAGATGGAACTCGTCGAAGTCATGGAAAGTACGGAGGATTTCTTCCGGACTCATCCCGATGGCGCGCAGCAGGATCGTCACCGGCATCTTGCGGCGACGGTCGACGCGGAAATAGAGGTAGTCCTTGGGATCGAACTCGAAATCGAGCCACGAGCCGCGATAGGGAATGATCCGCGCCGAAAAGAGCAACTTGCCCGACGAGTGGGTCTTGCCCCGGTCGTGCTCGAAGAACACCCCCGGCGAGCGGTGCAGCTGCGAGACGATGACGCGCTCGGTACCGTTGATGACGAAGGAGCCGGTTTCGGTCATGAGCGGAATCTCGCCCATGTAGACTTCCTGCTCCTTGACCTCCTTGATGGTCTCCTTGGGCGCGTCGCGGTCCATGATCACCAGGCGCACGCGGGCGCGCAGCGGCGAGGCAAAGGTCAGGCCGCGCTGCTGGCACTCCTTCACGTCGAACACGGGTTCGCCCAGCATGTACTCCACGAATTCGAGCCTGGCGTTGCCGCTGTGGCTGGAAATCGGAAAGATCGAAGTGAACGCGGCCTGCAGGCCCTGGTTCTCCCGTTCCCCCGGCGGCGTGTCCGCATGGAGGAAATCGGCGAAAGAATCAATCTGGGTGGCGAGCAGGAAAGGCGCATCAGGCACGGCCGCGCGCTTGGCGAAGCTCTTGCGGATACGCTTTTTCTCAGTGTAGGAATACGCCATGAATGCTCCGGCTAGAGATGTGACGTCGGGAAGACAGAACACAGCGCCCCGGCGGGGAGTCCGAACCAGCCGGCTCGAACTCCACGCCTGTTGCAGAGACGCTTTGCGCTGTCCTCATTGCTGCGTACAAAGCACGAAAGGGCCGGCGCCCAAAAGTGAGAGCGCCAGCCCTGCCGCAAAGACAGAAATTACTTGATCTCGACCTTGGCGCCTGCCTCTTCGAGTTGCTTCTTCAACGCGTCGGCATCCGCCTTCGGCAGAGCCTCCTTCACCGCCTTCGGCGCGCCGTCGACGAGATCCTTGGCTTCTTTCAGGCCCAGGCCGGTGGCCGCGCGCACGATCTTGATGACTTCGACCTTCTTGTCGCCCACTGCGACAAGATGTACATCGAATTCGGTCTGTTCCTCGACAACCGGCGCGGCAGCGCCGCCGGCGCCCGGCGCGGCCAGCGCCGCGGCGGAGACGCCGAACTTCTCTTCGAACGCCTTCACCAGGTCGTTCAGTTCCATGACAGTCATCGCGCCAACGGCCTCGAGGATGTCTTCTTTGCTGATAGCCATTTCAAATCACTCCAGAATCGAATGTGTTCGGAAAACCGTAAGAGGGGTCGTCAGGCGGCCGCGGCCGCTTCCTCGCGTTTCTTGGCCAGCGCCGCCAACGCGCCGGCAAAGCCGGAAACCGGCGCCTGCATGACGCCCAGCAGCCTGGCGAGCAGCTCTTCGCGCCCCGGGATCGAAGCCAGCGCCTGCACGCCCGCCTTGTCGAGCACCTTGCCGGCGTAAGAACCTGCCCGCAGCACCAGCTTGTCGTTGCCCTTGGCGAAATCGTCGAGCACCTTGGCGGCCGCGACCGGATCGACCGAAATGCTGTAGATCAGCGGCCCGGTGAGTTGATCAGCCAGACCGGCGAACGGCGTATCGGCGAGCGCGCGGCGAACCAGCGTGTTCTTGAGCACACGCAGGTAGACGCCGGAAGCGCGAGCCTTGGCGCGCAGCACGGTGAGGGCATCCACCCCGACGCCGCGATACTCGGCCACCGCGATCGTCTGGGCATTGGCCACCTGCGCCACCACCTCGGCCACTACGGCTTTCTTTTCATCAAGATTGAGACCCACGGGTCTTTCCTCCTTTCAAGTCCACACACGGCGAGCATCGAAGCTCCCCGCACCCACGGCGACCTGGATCAGGAGCACGGCCACACCACAGCCAGAATCCTGTCTGGACTCACCGTCTGCGCAGGCCGTCGAACTGCAAACGATTGAACGGTTGTCCTGAAGACGCCCGTGCCTGCGGTCTTTGACGATCCGCCCGGCTCGCGCCGGACGGTCCAAAGTTCCTTTGTTTCCGTCAACCCGCCACGCCGGCGGTATCGACCTTCACGCCCGCGCCCATCGTGCTGGAGAGCGCGATGCGGCGCAGATAAACCCCCTTGGCCGCGGCCGGACGGGCCTTGACCAGGGCATCGACAAGCGCCCTGAAATTCTGTTCCAGCGCCTCGATCCCGAAGGAAGCGCGGCCAATGGAGGCATGCACGAGCCCTTCCTTGGTCGTGCGGTACTGCACCTGCCCGGCCTTGGCGTTCTTCACCGCCGTGGTGACATCCATGGTCACGGTGCCGACTTTCGGGTTCGGCATCAGCCCGCGCGGGCCGAGAATCTGGCCCAGTTGACCGACGACGCGCATCGCGTCCGGCGTGGCGACCACCAGATCGAAATCAAGCCTGCCGCCCTTCACTTCCGCCGCGAGATCCTCGAAACCGACGATGTCGGCGCCCGCCGCCTTCGCGGCCTCGGCCTTCTCGCCCTGGGCGAAGACGGCGACCCGCACCGTCTTGCCGGTACCCGCCGGCAACACCACAGAACCGCGCACCACCTGATCGGACTTGCGCGCATCGACGCCGAGGTTGAACGCAACGTCGATCGACTCGTCGAACTTCGCCGTCGCGCACTCCTTGACCAAAGTCAGCGCCTCGGCGATCGGATACACCCGGCTGCGATCGACTTTCGCGCGCAGCGCCTGGGCCCGTTTGGAAATCTTCGCCATGATCACACCCCCTCCACGACGACACCAATGCTGCGGGCGGAGCCGGCAATGGTGCGCACCGCCGCGTCGAGATCCGCCGCGGTGAGATCCGGCTGCTTGGCCCTGGCGATTTCCTCGGCCTGGGCGCGCGTGATCTTGCCCACCTTGTCGGTATGGGGCTTCGGCGAGCCCTTGTCGATCTTCGCGGCCTTCTTGATGAGAATCGTCGCCGGCGGCGTCTTCATCACGAAAGTGAAGCTCTTGTCCGCGAAAGCGGTGATCACCACGGGAATCGGCAGCCCCGGCTCCACGCCCTGCGTCCTGGCATTGAACGCCTTGCAGAACTCCATGATGTTCAGGCCGCGCTGCCCGAGCGCCGGCCCGATCGGGGGGCTGGGATTGGCCTTGCCGGCCGGCACCTGCAACTTGATGTAACCAATGATCTTCTTTGCCATGACGGCATTGCTCCTCGATTGAGTCCCAACGCGCCGGTCGCCCGACGCTCCTCGTTACGGCCCGACGAAACGGGCCGGAGCGGGCACGACGGCCCGCCCATCCGCGCTCAGGCCTTTTCCACCTGGGCAAAATCCAGTTCCACCGGCGTCGCGCGCCCGAAAATGGTCACCGACACCTTGAGCTTGCTCTTCTCGTAATTCACATCCTCGACCGTGCCGTGGAAATCGGTAAACGCCCCTTCCTTGACCCGCACGACCTCGCCGACCTCGAACAACACCTTGGGGCGCGGCTTCTCCACCCCCTCCTGCATCTGTTGCAGGATCTTGTCGACGTCCCGCTGCGGCACCGGCATCGGCCTGTTGCCGCTGCCGCCGACGAAGCCTGTAACCTTCTGCGTGGACTTCACCAGATGCCAGGTCTCATCGTTCATTTCCATCTCGACGAGCACATAGCCGGGGAAGAACTTGCGCTCGGAGACGCTTTTCTGGCCGCTCTTCATCTCGACCACCTCCTCCACCGGCACCAGGATCTGGCCGAAGGAAGCCTCCATCCCGACACGGACGATGCGCTCGATCAGCGCGCGCCGCACGGACTTCTCGAAACCGGAATAGACGTGGACGACGTACCAGCGTTTAGCCATGATCATTTATCTCCAGCCCAGGACAACGTCGTACACCACCCATTCCAGGCTCTTGTCGGTCAACCAGAGAAAAATCGCCATCACGACGACGAAGACGAAGACGATGCCGGTCATCTGCGTCGTCTCCCTGCGGGTGGGCCACACGACCTTCCTGGTCTCGACGATGGCTTCCCGCACGAACTCGCCGAAGCGGCGTCCCGGCCCGGAAAACCATGCCACCGCGCCGCCCGCAGCCAGACCAGCCAGCACGCAGAGCACGCGCACCACCAGCGGCCACTCTTCGCCCAGTACATAAAAACCGGCCACGCCCGCGACAAGCAGGGCAATAGCCAGCGTAAATTTCAGTTTGTCGACCATCTGGGCAACGACTTCCGGAAAATGGCAGGGGCAGAGGGAATCGAACCCCCAACCTTCGGTTTTGGAGACCGACGCTCTGCCAGTTGAGCTATACCCCTGCGGCAGAAACCACAAAGCGCACCCCCCCGGGCGCGCTTCTGGATCACGATCATCGACCGATCGCCCGAGGCAATCACTCGATGATCTTGGCGACGACGCCGGCGCCCACCGTGCGACCGCCCTCGCGGATGGCGAAGCGCAAGCCTTCTTCCATCGCGATCGGCGCGATCAGCTTCACCGTGATCGACACGTTGTCGCCCGGCATCACCATCTCCACGCCTTCCGGCAGCGTGAT
>JAIRNL010000095.1 GCA_031258035.1 Azoarcus sp.
CACTGGCTTCCATTGCCGGAAGCAAGGAAACAACCCCATGCGCTTTCCCCTGACGTTGCGCTTGTTGCGCGCCATGCCGCGCGCCGGCTGGATGGCGCTGGCCGCGTTCGCCGCCGTGGCGTGGATCGGCGTGCCCCTGGCTCACCTCGCGCTCCCCGAAGGGCATCCACTGCACATGTCGGCCCATGCCGTGAGCCTCTCCGGCAAGATCCTGTGCTACATGACGGTGGCCGTCGCCATGGATCTGGCCTGGGGCCATGCCGGCATCCTCAGCCTGGGGCACGGGCTGTTCTTCGCGCTGGGCGGGTACGCTTTCGGGATGTACCTGATGATCCAGATCGGGCGCGACGGCAGCTACGGGGCGGATTTGCCCGATTTCATGGTCTTTCTCGACTGGAAGGCGCTGCCGTGGTACTGGACGGGTTCCGATTCTTTTTTGTGGGCGCTCTTTCTCGCCATGGCGCTGCCCGGCGCGGTGGCGTTCGTCTTCGGCTGGTTCGCTTTCCGCTCGCGCATCAGGGGGGTGTATTTTTCCATCATCACCCAGGCCCTGACTTACGCCGCGATGTTGCTTTTCTTCCGCAACGAAACCGGTTTCGGCGGCAATAACGGTTTCACCGATTTCAAGCGCATCCTGGGTTTCGAGATCACCGCCGCGCCGACGCGGGTGGCGCTGTTCGCGCTCTCCGCCGCTTTGTTGATGGGCTGTCTGCTGCTGGGGCGCTATTTGATCGTTTCCCGCTTCGGGCGCGTGCTCGCCGCCATCCGCGACGCCGAAAGCCGGGCGATGTTCATCGGCTACGATCCGCTGTATTACAAGCTTTTCATCTGGACGTTGTCCGCCGTGCTGTGCGGGCTGGCTGGGGCGCTTTACGTGTCGCAGGTCGGCATCATCAACCCTTCGGAGATGAGCCCCGCCAATTCCATCGAAATCGCGGTGTGGGTGGCGGTCGGCGGGCGCGGCACCTTGTCCGGGGCGGTGCTCGGCGCGGGCATCGTCAATCTGGCCAAGAGTTTTTTCACCGTGACCGTGCCGGAATACTGGCTGTTCTTCCTCGGGGGGCTGTTCATCGTGGTGACGCTTTTCCTGCCCAATGGGATCGTCGGTTTGTGGCGGCAGTTGGGGCGGCGCGCCGGGGGAAGGACGCCCGCGCCCGAAATGGCCGGGGGGCGCGCGAAATGAGCGAGATGCCGACGCTTCCGCCCCGCGCAACCAACCAGGCGCCCGGCGGACGGTGGGAGAGCGAGGCAAGCATCGGGCGCGTGTCCGGCGAGGGGGTGGATCTGAGCCACAAGGTCATCCTCTACCTCGACGGCATCACGGTGAGTTTCGACGGCTTCAAGGCGCTGGACGATTTGACGCTGACGATCGACGCGGGGGAGCTGCGCTGCATCATCGGCCCCAACGGCGCGGGCAAGACGACGATGATGGATGTCATTACCGGCAAGACCCGCCCCGATTCGGGGACGGCTTTTTTCGGGCAGACGATGGATCTGACCCGCATGACCGAGCCGCGGATCGCCAACGCGGGCATCGGGCGCAAGTTCCAGAAGCCGACGGTGTTCGAGAATCACACGGTCTTCGAGAATTTCGCGTTGGCCATGAAGGCCGACAAGCGTGTGCGCCATTCGCTTTTTGCGACGTCGCGCGCCGGGGAGCGGGATCGCATCGCGGCGATGCTCACGCGGGTTCGCCTGGATCGTCACGCGGATCGTCCCGCCGGGCTGCTGTCGCACGGCCAGAAGCAATGGCTGGAAATCGGCATGCTGCTGATGCAGGCGCCGCGCCTGTTGCTGCTCGACGAGCCGGTGGCGGGCATGACCGACGAGGAAACCGAGCGCACCGCCGAGCTTTTCATCGGCCTGGCTGGCGACCACTCGCTGGTCGTGGTCGAACACGACATGCGCTTCGTCGAGGCGCTCGGCGGCAAGGTGACGGTGCTTTGCGAGGGCGCGGTGCTGGCCGAGGGCGATCTGGCCACCGTGCGGGCCGATCCCCGCGTCATCGAGGTTTATCTCGGCCGCTGACGGCCGCCTCGCCCGTATTCATTGTTCAAAAGGAGACCACGATGCACCTGACGCCAAGAGAAATCGAGAAGCTGATGCTGCACACCGCCGGCGAGCTTGCGAAATCCCGCAGGAACAAGGGGCTGAAGTTGAATTACGTCGAATCCATCGCTTTCATTTCGTCGGAACTCCTGGAGTTGGCGCGCGAGGGGAAGACGGTTCGGGATTTGATGGAAATCGGCACGCGCCTGCTGGAAAAAGGAGATGTGATGGAAGGGGTCGCCGAAATGATTCCTTCCGTCCAGATCGAAGCCACTTTCGACGACGGCACGAAACTCGTCACCGTCCACGACCCGATCCGCTGAAAAGGAGACAGATGATGATTCCAGGGGAAATCCAGGTCAGAAACGCGCGCATCACGTTGAACGCGGGCCTGAGGCACAAGGAAATCACCGCGACCAACAAGGGCGACCGTCCCATACAGGTCGGCTCGCATTTTCATTTTTTCGAGGTCAACCGTTTCCTGTCGTTCGACCGGGCGAGCGCCTATGGCTACCGGCTGGATATTGCGTCGGGGACGGCGGTTCGCTTCGCGCCGGGCGAGACGAAGACGGTCGGCCTGGTCGAGATCGCGGGCAACAGGCGCGTGCTCGGCCTGAACAACCTGACCGATGGCGAGATCAACGAAACGACGGTGAAGGCCGCTTTGCAAAAGGCGCGGCTGAAGGCGTTCCTGGACGAGGGAGAAGCGTGATGAGCACGAGTATCAGCGGCAGGGAATATGCCGCCATGTATGGGCCGACCACCGGCGACAAAGTCCGCCTCGGCGATACCGATCTTTTCATCGAGGTGGAAAAGGATTACACCGTCTATGGCGAGGAGATGAAATTCGGCGGCGGCAAGACCCTCCGCGACGGCATGGGGCAGAACGGCATCGTCACCGGCGAGACGGGGGCGCTGGATTTATTGATCACCAATGCGCT
Organism: Azoarcus sp.; assembly: GCA_031258035.1. GTDB lineage: Bacteria > Pseudomonadota > Gammaproteobacteria > Burkholderiales > Rhodocyclaceae > WRNU01. The sequence goes on from JAIRNL010000095.1 coordinate 2,991, forward strand.
GATCCTGGATTACTGGGGCATCGTCAAGGCCGATATCGGCATCCGGGACGGGAAGATCGTCGGCATCGGCAAGGCGGGCAACCCCGACATCATGAATGGCGTCCATCCCGCCCTGCTCGTCGGCGCGGGAACGGAGGTGCTGGCTGCCGAGGGCAAGATCGTCACCGCGGGCGGGGTCGACACGCACGTCCATTACATTTGCCCGCAGCAGGTCGAGACCGCGCTCTATTCCGGCATCACCACGATGATCGGCGGCGGCGACGGCCCGGCGGTCGGCACTTTCGCCACGACCTGCACGCCCGGGAAATTCAACCTGCACAGGATGCTCGAGGCGGTCGAGGCATTTCCGATGAATTTCGGGTTTTTCGGCAAGGCCAACTGTTCCAGCAAGGCGCCGCTCGTCGAGCAGGTGCTGGCTGGGGCCATCGGCCTCAAGCTCCACGAGGACTGGGGCTCCACGCCGTCGGCCATCGACGTCAGCCTGGGCGTCGCGGATGAATACGACATCCAGATCACCATCCACACCGACACGCTCAACGAGGCGGGTTATTTCGAGTCGACCAGGGCCGCGATCGGCGGCAGGGCCATCCACACTTACCACACCGAGGGCGCGGGCGGCGGACACGCCCCGGACATTATCCGGGCGGTGAGCCTGCCCAACGTGATGCCGTCTTCCACCAGCCCGACCATGCCCTTTGCCAAGAACACCATCGACGAGCATCTGGACATGATCATGGTCTGCCACCATCTCGATCCCAGCCTGCCGGAAGACGTGGCTTTTGCCCGCTCGCGGATACGCTACGGCACCCTGGCCGCGGAAGACGTGCTGCACGACATGGGGGCCATCTCGATTCTCAATTCCGACTCCCAGGCCATGGGCCGCCCGGCGGAGGTGATCACCCGCGCCTGGCAGGCGGCGGACAAGATGAAAAAGCAGCGAGGGCAGTTGCCGGAAGCCGAAGGGCAGGACAACGACAATTTCCGCGCCCGCCGCTACGTGGCGAAATACACCATCAACCCGGCGATCACGCACGGTATCTCGGCGTATCTCGGTTCCATCGAGGCGGGGAAGATCGCCGATCTCGTGATCTGGAAACCGGCGCTTTTCGGCGTCAAGCCGGATGTGATCGTCAAGGGCGGTTTCATCGCGGCGGCCAAGATGGGGGACGCGAACGCATCCATTCCCACGCCGCAGCCGGTCATCATGCGCAACATGTGGGGGGCCCGCGGCAAGGCGCGCGCGCGCACCGCCATCACGTTCGTTTCCATGGCGGCCCACGAGAACGGCATCCGGGAGAAGCTGGGGCTTGAAAAGCGGGTGCTTCCCGTCGGACGCTGCCGCGCCATCGGCAAGAAGGACATGATCCTCAACGACAAGACGCCGCGCGTCGATGTCGACCCCGAAACCTACGAGGTCAGCATCGACGGGCGGAAAGTCGTCTGCGAACCGTCCCAGACCCTGCCTTTGTCGCAGCGGTATTACTTGTTCTGAGCGCGGCGCTTTCCCCGCGCGGGCAATCCGGTGAAAAGACCATGCTGAAAGTCGACGGCCTCAACCAGTACTACGGCGGCAGCCACATCCTGCGCGGCATCGCCTTCGATGCGCCGCCCGGCAAAGTGACCACCGTGCTCGGGCGCAACGGCGTCGGCAAGACCACGCTGCTCAAGACCCTGATGGGACTCGTGCCGGCCAAGAGCGGCAGCATCCATTTCGGCGGCGAGGACATCTCCCGCGCGTCTTCCCACGGGCGGGCGCGCGCCGGCATCGGCTACGTGCCGCAGGGGCGGGAGATTTTTCCCCGCCTCAGCGTCGCGGAAAACCTGCTCATGGGGCTGGCTGCCCGTCCGCGCGGCACGCCCATCCCGGCGCGCGTCTTCGAGATGTTCCCTGTCCTGGGGCAGATGATGAACCGCCGGGGGGGCGATCTCTCCGGCGGGCAGCAACAGCAACTGGCCATTGGCCGCGCGCTCGCCGCCGGCCCCCGCCTGTTGATCCTCGACGAGCCGACCGAAGGCATCCAGCCCTCGATCATCAAGGACATCGAGCGCGCCATCCGCGCCCTTGCCGGCACCGGCGAGATGGCGATCCTGCTGGTCGAGCAGTACTACGAGTTCGCCCGCGCCCTGTCGGATCGTTATCTCGTCATGGAACGCGGCGAGATCGTCATGCGCGGCGAGGGAAAGAACATGGACGCGGACGGGGTGCGGGAGGCGTTGGC
>JAIRNL010000128.1 GCA_031258035.1 Azoarcus sp.
CCGTCGGCGAGGAAAAAGGCGTCGAACAGTCCGCGTTCGGCGGTGCGAGCCAGGCTCTTGTAATACTCGATGTCGAGGATGCCGTCGGCGCGCGCGTTCGGGTGCCGCCATGCGGCGAAATGTTGTCCGGCGCCGGGGAGAAAGGCGCCGAGGCGCAGTTGTTTCTTGCTCATGCTGGTTGTTCCTTCCTTGGGGAAATCGGTTGAGGAGCCAGACAGGGAGCAAGGCGCATGCCAATTCAAAAACCGCCTTATTTCAAGTGTTTGCCGAAGGCCGCGCGCCGGAAGTGTGTAATATTCAACAGATTGCGCGCAAGTGTTGCTGAATTTGCAACTGCCTTGACCGTGAAGTGGCCGTGAGCAGCCAGGCCTCGTGGGGCGCGCCACCGGGCGGCGGGCTTCTGGAAAGGGCCCGCGATATTTGTACGAAAACCCTGTCGCCAGACGCTACCATACGGAGCATTGCTGTTTTCCGTCCCGCCCGGGGGGCGGTATCGAAATCAGGATGCGACCGGCGGCGGGGCCGCCCGGACGCCCGAGGCTCGCGGCGGCATGACGACCGTATCATTTACTGGACTGACGATGACGAAAAACGCGCTCAAGGTTGCAGACCGCTACCTGCTTTCCTCCCGTGATCTGGGGCGGGAAGAACTCGAAAAGGTTTTCCGCAGGCTGATGCGGCACGATATCGACTATGGCGATCTCTACTTCCAGTACAGCCGCACCGAAGGCTGGAGCCTGGAAGAGGGCATCGTCAAATCGGGCAGTTTCGACATCGAGGAAGGCGTGGGCGTGCGCGCGGTGAGCGGCGAGAAAACCGCTTTCGCCTATTCCGACGATATTTCGCTGGCCGCGCTCACCGACGCCGCCCGCGCCACGCGGGCCATCGCCGCCGAGGGCAAAAAGCGGCGGGTGGCGGTCGCGCCGGGCAAATCGCCCCGTCGGCTCTACCGCGCCGACGATCCGCTCGCCTCGCTCGACGACACCGCCAAGGTGCGCCTGCTCGAACGGCTGGAGCAATTCGCCCGCGCCGCCGACCCGCGGGTGACGCAGGCGATGGCTTATCTGGCCGGATCGTGGGAAGTCGTGCTGGTCGCGCGCAGCGACGGACACATGGCCGCCGACGTGCGTCCGCTGGTGCGGGTATCCCTGAGCGTGATCATGGAAGCCGACGGCCGGCGCGAGCAGGGCAGCGCCGGCGGCGGCGGGCGCTACGACTACGGCTATTTCACCGACGAACGCCTGCGCGGCTACGCGCTTGCCGCCGTGCATCAGGCCAGCGTCAACCTCGACGCCATCCCCGCGCCGGCCGGGGTCATGTCCGTGGTGCTGGGGCCCGGCTGGCCGGGCATCCTGCTCCACGAGGCGATCGGGCACGGCCTGGAGGGCGATTTCAACCGCAAGGGCAGTTCGGCCTTTTCCGGGCGCATCGGCCAGCAGGTCGCGGCGCGCGGCGTGACCGTGGTCGATGACGGTTCCCTGCCGGATCGGCGCGGCTCGCTCACCGTTGATGACGAAGGCAATCCCGGCGCGCGCACCGTGCTGATCGAGGACGGCACGCTCGTCGGCTACATACAGGACACGCTCAACGCCCGCCTGATGGGCATGGCGCCCACCGGCAACGGGCGGCGCGAGTCCTATGCCCATCTGCCCCTGCCGCGCATGACCAACACCTTCATGCTCAACGGGACGCGCGACCCGGACGAGATCGTCAGGTCGGTGAAGAAAGGGCTGTACGCGGTCAACTTCGGCGGCGGCCAGGTCGACATCACCTCGGGCAAATTCGTGTTCTCCACCGCCGAGGCTTACCTGATCGAAGACGGCAAGGTCACCCGCCCGGTCAAGGGCGCCAGCCTGATCGGCAATGGCCCGGACGCGCTGACCCGCGTCAGCCTGATCGGCAACGACATGGCGCTCGACCCCGGCGTCGGCACCTGCGGCAAGGACGGGCAGAGCGTGCCGGTGGGCGTGGGACAGCCGACCCTGCGCATCGACGGCCTGACGGTGGGGGGGACGGCCTGAGCGCCCGTGGACGGGGCGATGACGGCGCCCTCATGCGGGCTGGATCGGACGTGTGGTAGATTGGCGCCTTACACGAAAACGCTTACCGCGCGATCCGGGTCGTCCCGGGTGCGGGCATTGCAATGGAAATACTCGTTCTTGTCGTCCTGATCGTCATCAATGGCGTTTTTGCCATGTCCGAAATCGCGCTGGTCACGGCCCGGCGCGCCAGGCTCGCCAGACTGGCTGAAGAAGGGGACGCGGCAGCCAGGATCGCGGTCGCCCTCGGTGAGGAACCGACCCGTTTCCTGTCGACCATCCAGATCGGCATCACCTCGATCGGCATCCTGAGCGGCGTGGTGGGCGAGGCGGCGCTGGCTGAGCCCGTTGCCGCGTGGCTGCGCGGGCTCGGCATCGAACAGCGCGCGAGCGAGATTGCCGCCACCGCGTTTGCGGTGGCACTGATCACTTACGTGTCGATCGTGATCGGGGAACTCGTCCCCAAGCGCATCGGCCAGATCGACCCCGAAGGCATCGCCCGCCGCGTGGCGCGGCCGATGTACGCGCTGGCGATCGCCTCGCGCCCGGCCGTGCGCATGTTGTCGGGTTCGACCGCGCTGCTGTTGCGCCTCGTGGGGCTGCGCGACGAAAAAACGCCGGGCGTCACCGAAGAAGAAATCCACGCCATGCTCGAAGAAGGCTCGGAGAGCGGCATCATCGAAAAAAACGAACACGCCATGGTGCGCAACGTCTTTCGCCTCGACGACCGCCAGATCGGTTCGCTGATGGTGCCGCGCTCGGACATCGTCTGGCTCGACACCGAGCGTCCCCTGGAAGAAAACCTCGCCCGCATGTCCGAATCGGAACATTCGCGCTTCCCCGTGTGCCGTGGCGGGCTGGAAGACATCCTCGGCATCATTTCGAGCAAGCAGCTCTTCAGCCAGACGCTCAAGGGCGGGACGCCCGACATCACCCGGCAGCTGCAAAGCCCGGTCTATGTGCCCGAGTCGCTCACGGGGCTGGAACTGCTCGAACAGTTCCGCGCCTCCAGTTCGCACATGGTGTTCGTCGTCGACGAATACGGCGAAGTGCAGGGGCTGGTGGCGCTCCAGGACGTGATGGAAGCGGTGACGGGCGAATTCCGTCCCGATCGCCAGGAAGACGCCTGGGCCGTGCAGCGCGAGGACGATTCCTGGCTGCTCGATGGCCTCATTCCCTTGCCCGAACTCAAGGATCTGCTCAAGTTCAGGGAGGTTCCCGGAGAGGACAAGGGGCGCTACAACACCTTGTCCGGCATGATCATGTGGTTGCTCGGACGCCTGCCGCGCACGGGGGACGTGACCGTCTGGGAAGGATGGCGGCTCGAAGTCATCGACCTCGACGGCAAGCGCATCGACAAGGTACTGGCCAGCCGCCTGCCCGAACCGGCGCCGGATGCGGGCGCGGCCGGGGATGCGGACGGCTGATCCGGTTTGCGGCGCTCCCGAATGGAATGTGTCCGGAAGACCCGGGCGCGCGCCGGCCATCCGCGAGTCGCGCGCCGCGCATTGCCTAGGGGGCGCCAAAACGATAGAATCCAGCCGCTCAAGATGGCGGGATCGGCCGGCGGCCTGTCCCGTTTTTTCGCATATGGAGCGAGCCTACTTTGGGTTCCCCCGTTCTGATGTGTCCAGGAGTTTTCCGTGACTGCTTTTCCGCCCGCACTTCTCGCGCTCGCCGATGGGAC
>JAIRNL010000197.1 GCA_031258035.1 Azoarcus sp.
TGTTTCAGCAGAGCCTTTTTCTGGCGAGGCTCACAAAGCCGGCGCTCGCGGGTCTCACCCGCGGCGGGAAACCGGCACCAGGAAATCGTCGGCGATGCGGTTGCCGAGCGTGTGGATACGGTCGAGCAGATGCACGGTATAGCTGTGCAGGCCATCCTTGACGATGTCCTCGATGCGGGCGAAGCGCAATTGCGCTTCCAGGGCGCCCGCGAGGCGCTCGGTTTCGACGGACCGCGCGTTGCGCACGCGCTGCAAGTTGGCATAGACCTCTTTCATGCAGCGCGCCAGCGATCTCGGCATGTCCACCCGCAGCAGCAGCAGTTCGGCCACGCGCTCGGGCGTGATGAGATCGCGGTAAGCCTTGCGATAGACCTCGAACGCCGACACCGAACGCAGCAGCGCCGCCCATTGGTGGAAATCGGTCGCGCCGCCTTCGCATTCGCCGTCCGGCAGCAGGATCTGGTATTTGACATCGAGGATGCGCGCGGTGCTGTCGGCCCGCTCGATGAACGTCCCCAGCCGGATGAAGCGCAACGATTCGTCCTGGAGCATGGTGCCGATCGTCACGCCACGCGACAGATGAGAGCGGTACTTCACCCACTCGAAGAAATCGCTCGCCCCGATGTCCTGGAAGCGATCCCAGGTAAAGTCGCGGATCTTCAGCCAGGTCGCGTTGGTCGTCTCCCACAGTTCCGAAGTCAGGGTGCCGCGCATGGCGTGGGCATTCTCGCGCGCCGCGCGCAGGCAGGAACGGATGCTCGACAGGTTGTCGGGGTCGAAGATCATGTACCTGAGCACATTGTCGGGCGTCGGATCGGCGTGGCGATCGTGAAAGCCTCCTTCCAGCCCCAGGGTGCGCAAGGTCGTGGCCCAGGCTTGCTCCCGCTGCGCCGGGGACTGGGGCATCATCGACATGCGATGGTTGGCGTCGAGAATGCGGGCGGTATTTTCGGCGCGTTCCATGTAGCGCGCCATCCAGTAGAGATGATCGGCGGTGCGGCTCAACATTTTTCTCTCCTCCCCCCGCTCATGCTTCCAGCACCCAGGTGTCCTTGGTGCCGCCGCCCTGCGACGAATTCACCACCAGAGACCCTTCGCGCAAGGCGACCCGCGTCAGCCCGCCCGGCACCAATTGCACTTCCTCGCCCGAGAGCACGAAAGGACGCAGGTCGATATGGCGCGGCGCCACCCCGCTTTCGACGAAAGTCGGGCAGGCCGACAAAGCCAGCGTCGGCTGCGCGATGTAACGCTCCGGATGCGCGGCGAGCACTTGCCGGAATTGCGCGATTTCCGCCTTTGTCGCCGTCGGCCCCACCAACATGCCGTAGCCGCCGGCGCCGTGCACTTCCTTGACCACCAGTTCGGGCAGATGCGCGAGCACGTGGGCAAGATCGTCGGCCTTGCGGCATATGTAGGTGGGGACGTTGTGCAGGATCGGCTCCTCGCCGAGATAGAAGCGCACCATCTCGGGCACGTAGGGGTAAATCGACTTGTCATCGGCCACCCCGGTGCCGATGGCGTTCGTCACCGTCACCCGACCGGCGCGATAGACATCGAGCAGGCCCGCCACGCCAAGCACGGAATCCTTGCGGAACACCGTGGGGTCGAGGAAATCGTCATCGACGCGGCGGTAGATCACATCGACCCGCTGCGGCCCCTGGGTCGTGCGCATGAACACCTGCCCGTCGGCGACGAACAAATCCTGCCCTTCGACCAGTTCCACCCCCATCTGCTGCGCGAGGAAGGCATGCTCGAAATAGGCGCTGTTGTGCGCCCCCGGCGTCAGCACCACCACGGTGGGGTCGCTCACGCCCACCGGGGCCACGCTGCGCAGGGTCTTGAACAGCATGTCGGGATAGCGGTCGACGGGCGCCACCCTGTAGCGCGAGAACAGCCGGGGAAAGAGCCGCATCATCATCTTGCGGTTCTCCAGCATGTAGGACACCCCCGAGGGCACGCGCAGATTGTCTTCGAGCACGTAGTACTCGCCCGCTCCCGCCCGCACCACGTCGATGCCGGCGATGTGCGCGTAGATGCCGCGCGCCACATCGACGCCCTGCATCACCCGGCGGTACTGGGTATTGTCGAGCACCTGCCCGGACGGCACCCGCCCCGCGCGCAGGATTTCCTGGCTGTGGTAGATGTCGCGGATGAAAAGGTTGAGCGCCTTCACCCGCTGGATCAGCCCGGCGAACAGGATCCGCCATTCGCCGGCGGGGATGATGCGGGGCACGATATCGAACGGAATCAGGCGTTCGGTGCCCTCGTTCTCGCCGTACACCGCGAAGGTGATGCCGCTGCGGTGGAAAAGCTCGTCCGCCTCGGCGCGCTTCTGGGCCAGCTTCTCGTCCGGCATCCCCGCCAACCAGCTTTCATAGGACGCGTAATGCGGCCGAACCCGCCCTTCTTCGTCGGCCATTTCGTTGTAAAACCCAGTGCTCATGGCGCAGGCCCCCGCCTCTTAACGGATGAACGCCACGCGAAAACCGTGCCACGGCCCCCGGCGCCTGAAAACCCCGGCTGTCACCGCGGCGCGCGCGCCTCGGCGCACCATCGTGGTGCGTATGGACCATTATAAGGGGCGCCATGGTGCGGAGGCGCGGGCGACCGTTTTCCCGCGTCCTCGCCCCCAGGAAGGAGACGCCCCAAAAAAGTGCCGGTGCCAAGTCTTTCGTGCAAGTCACGCAAGGCTTGACGCCGTATGTGGCGCTCGATCTGCGTTCCGCTCGGACCACATTCGGTATCGGCGAGCACACGGCAAGCCGCTTCAAGATGTTGTGCGCTGAAAGGGTCGTGCGCGTCGCCAAAGCCTGTCTTCCTCGGCGGGCATCAGATGATGGCCTGCAAGCCCTTGTCGGCGATGATGTTCAGCAGTTTGAGTGCCGGGCCAGTGGGGTGGGTTTCGCCTTGCTCCCACTTGCGCACGGTCGATGCCGAGGTATGCAGATAGAGCGCAAACACAGGCTGGCTGAACTTCAAGCCTTCGCGCAAGCGCCTGATGTCAGCAGCGCCGAACTCCCGCACCGGAGGCGGGCAAATCGCGTCGAACTCGCGCATCGTCACCTTGCTGATCGCGCCGGCTTCATGGAGCGCCGCCAGGTCGCCACGCAGCGATTCAATGATCTTGCTCACAATGCACCTCCACTAAAACACCCGACTGCAACGCCTTCGACAAGGCTTCAGCAGACAATTCCAGGAACACCTTGCCGGCGAATTGCAGCGCCTTCTTCTCATCCTGCGTGATGTTTGCCTTATCGCTCTTGGCGAACCCATGCAGGAACACATAGCGGCTGCCGATCCGGGCCGACAGCAGCGTTCGGTAGCCACCGCTCTTGCCCGCGCCTGGGCGAGCCACCCGCTTCTTGTAGAGGGAGCCGCCCAAGTCCGCGTCGATCAGACCATCCTCCATTTCCTTGACCGCCTTGCACAACGCGGCATCGGGCAACGTCTCCCCTGCCTGCCACCGTATAAAGTCCTTCCGCTTGAGGATGTACGTCATCTCGACCTCCAAATCATGCCCGAAACGGGCACACCTTTCAATGCGCCGCCGTGGCGGATTGAACGCTCGCCACACGGCATGCCGATCCGTTTGCGCAATGCATGACCTGCTGTTAGCATTCAAGGGCTTTTTTCACTACGCCGGCCGGATAAGCAGACATGAACAATCATCATATGCGGAAAGCGGGACTGTTCTGGAATACATTGCGGGCCGTTGCGTTGGCATCGGTCTTGTCGGGGGCGGGCGCAACGGCGCAGGGCGCGGCAGTCGATGTCCCGGATGCCCTGAAACCGTGGAAGGCCTGGGCACTGCGCGGGCAGGAAGCCTGGCTTTGCCCGGAAGTGGCGGGCAAACACGACGACGCCTTCTGCGCCTGGCCGGGTGAATTGAAGCTGGAGATGCGGGAAGGGGGCATCCAGTTCACCCAGACCTGGGAGATGCGCCGGGAGAGCGCCGCGGTCTTGCCCGGCAACCGCGAATACTGGCCGCAACAGGTGACGGTCGATGGCCGTCCCCATCCGGTGCTGCCCCACGGCGCCGACGATGCGGCGCCGCCGGTCGTGTGGCTGACGCCCGGCCGACATGTGCTCAACGGCTGGATTCCCTGGCTGGAACGCCCGCAAAAACTGCCCGTCCCGAAAAACGTGGCCCTGATCTCGCTGTTCTCGGGCGGCAAGGCCGTGTCGCCGCTGGCGCGCGACGAAACCTGGCTGCTCCTGAGCAACATCGGCGAAGCGGCGACGGAACGGACGCGGGTGGAAGACAGCCTCGACCTCCAGATCTATCGCAAACTCAGCGACGGCATTCCGGCGCGGCTGACGACCAGGGTGCATTTCAAAGTGTCGGGCAGGGCGCGGGAATTGTCCGTGCCGGACATCCTGCCGCCGCATTTCGTCCCGGTCGGCATCGCCTCGCCCTGGGCGGCGCGGCTGGATCAGGAGGGGCGCTTGCTGGTGCAGGCATTGCCCGGGCAGGCGGAAGTCGAAATCTCGGCCCGGCTCGACGAACCGCTCCAGGAAGTGACCCCCAAGCTTCCCCCGCAACGGGAGCAGGAAGTCTGGAGCTACGAAGCCGCGCCCGCCCTGCGCGCCACGGCGATCCTGCCCGGCGACGACGGCGGGGCGGTCGCCGTCGACCCGAGTCAGGCGGGCGTGCCGCCAGCATGGTGGTCGCTGCCGGCGCTGGCTGTGAGCAAAGGTGCCCGCCTGCGGGTGGTGGAACGCTCGCGCGGCCAGAACGAGCGCGAAAACCAGCGCCTGAAGCTGGAGCGCGAGATGTGGCTGGATTTTTCCGGCAAAGGCTTTTTCGCGCGCGACCGCATCGAGGGCAGCATGCGGCAAGGCTGGCGCTTCGATGTGGCGCGCCCCTACACGCTCGAACGGGCCGACAGTCTTTCGGTTCGCGCCGCCAGCGCCGCCAGGGGGGCGGCGGGATCAGTGGCGGCGCTGCTGGTCACGCGCGGCGCCGACGAGCGCCTGACCGGCATCGAATGGCGCCAGCCCCAGGTGACGCTCAATGCCGGCGTGCGGCTGAACGAGGGAACCTTCACGCGCGTGCCGGTCACGGGGTGGCAGCAGACTTTCGACGATGTCGATCTCACGCTGCACCTGCCCCATGGCTATCGCCTGCTCGCCGCGCCGGGGGCCGACGAGGTTTCGGGCAACGTCTGGGTGGAATACTGGACGATATTGGAAATCTTCCTCGCCGCCTTCTTCACCCTGCTGGCCTGGCGGCTGTTCGGCGTGCGGGGCGCCGCTGTCGCCGCGGCCTACCTGGTGCTGGCCATGCCGGAGCCGTCCGCGCCGGTGCGCTCTTTCGCCATCGTCGTCGTCCTGGCTCTGCTGCACCGGGTCATGCCCGAAGGGCGTCTGCGCGGAATGTTCCGCATCGGGCAGTACCTGGCTTTGTTCTGCCTCGTGATCGCGGCGCTGGTTTTTCTTCCGGCGCAAATTCGCTACGTGCTCTATCCGCAGCTCGAAGGCGGCATCGCGGTCGTCGTGGCGCGGGATCATCCGCAGGCCGCCGAGCAGTTGGCCGATGCCGGAGACGAGGCGGAGGTGGAAATGCCAGCGCCCGCCACACTTTCGTCATCCCCGGCGCCGACGCAAAAGATGCGGCGCTCTTCCAGCAAACCGCTGCCTCCCGTCTTGCGGCAACGCTATGCGCAATCCACCGTGACGCAGACCGGCGGCGGCGAACCGGCCTGGCAACTGGGGAAACGCTACCGGCTGCGCTGGTCGGGGCCGGTGGCCGCGACCCAGGACGTGCGCTTCCTCGTCAGTCCGCCATGGCTGACGCGCTTCCTGCGGCTGGCCATGGTCGCGTTGCTGGGAGTGCTCCTCTGGCATCTGATCCGCACCGTCTTTCCTGGCTGCCGGCCGCCGCCGTGGCTGAAGCTCCGCACCCTCTTCACCGCGCCCAGACCGCCTTCCGCGACAACGGCGGCCTCCCTGGCGGGAGCGGGATTCGTCGCGCTCCTCGTTGCCGCGCTCGGTTTTCCCGCGCCCGCCGTCGCCGGGCCGGCATCCGATTTTCCGCCCAAGGAATTGCTGGACGAACTGAAAACGCGCCTGCTCGCGCCCCCCGAGTGCGCGCCGTCCTGCCTCGCCGTGGCCGAAGCGCGCATCGAGGCCGAACCGCGCCTGTTGCGGGTGGCGCTCACGGCGCATGTCGGCGCGCCGGCGGCGCTACCCCTGCCGGAACCGGACGAACACCTGGATTTGCGCAGCGTCCGCGTCGACGGCGCGCCCCACGCCGTGTTGCGGTTCCAGGGCAACAGCTACGTGGCCTTGCCGGAAGGCGTCCGCCGCCTCCAGATCGAATACGTGCCGGGGGGCGATACCGCCTCGCTCAGCTTCCCGCTGCCGCCGGCGCGGGTCGAATTCGCCGGTTCCGGCTGGCTGGCTGAGGGCATCGACGAGAGCCGGCTGCTGAGCGAAACATTGAATTTCTCCCGCACGGAAGCGGAGGACGTTTCCACGGAGCATGGCGGGGCGGGCCCCGCCACAAGCCAGCCGGATCGCGCATCGCAGCAATTCCCGACCTTCGTCCACGTGCGGCGCGAGATCGACCTCGACCTCGACTGGAGCGTGAACACCGAAGTCAGCCGCCTCGCGCCGCTGGAGGGCGGATTCTCGCTGCCGATCCCGGTGCTTGCCGGCGAGCATGTCACCACGCCCGCCGTGAAAGTGCAGGACGGCCGCGCCCTGGCTGTATTCGCCGCCAACGCGGCAACCGCTTCCTGGACATCGCGCCTCGACAGGGCGGAGACGCTCGAACTCGTGGCGCCCCCCCTGTCGGAACGCGCCGAAACCTGGCTCGTCACCGTAAATCCTTCGTGGCACCTGGAATGGAATGGCGTGCCGGTGACGCTCGACGATGGCGACGGCGACGGCGACGATGGCAGGCAGGCCGTATTCGCGTTCCACCCCCTGCCGGGCGAAAGGCTGACGCTCACCGTGACCCAACCAGACAAAGTCGAAGGCAGCGTGCTGGCTATCGACCACGTGACGCTGACGAGCAACATCGGGCAGCACGCCAGCGACTACGGGCTCGATTTCACCCTGCGGGCGAGCCAGGGGGGCGAACATCGCATCGCCCTGCCGCCGGGGCTGGAAGTGCTCGACGTGCAGCGCGGCGGCGTGCGCCTGAACCTCCAGGCGCGGGACGAACGCCTGAGCCTGCCGGTATCGCCGGGGACGAACAGCTACACGCTCAGGCTGCGCCAGCAGGGCGACATCGGCCTGGTTACAGCCAGCCCCGCCATCGACCTGGGATTGCCGGTCGCCAATGTCGCCCTGCACACCACCTTGGGCGGGCAACGCTGGGTACTGGCCACGGGCGGCCCCGCCGTCGGCCCGGCGGTACTCTATTGGGGCGAATTGCTGGTTGCGCTGGCTATCGCCTTCCTGCTCGCGCGCAGCGGATGGACGTCGCTCGGCTACCGGGAGTGGTTCCTGCTCGTGCTCGGCTTTTCCACCTTCTCATGGCTGACGCTGATGCTCATCGCGCTCTGGCTCATCGTCATCGACTGGCGCGTGCGCGCGCTCTCGTGCGCCAGCTGGCTACCGTTGAAGTTCAACGCCATGCAGGCGGGGATCGCGGCATTGACCGCCCTCATGCTGGAAAAGCTCGTCGCCGCCATTCCGGTGGGGCTCCTTGGCACCCCCGACATGCGCATCAGCGCCCCCGGCCCTGGGGAATTGAACTGGTTCGCCGACCAGGGCGGCCCGCTGCTGCCCGTCGCCAAAGTGCTCAGCCTGCCCATCTGGGTCTATCGCCTGCTCATGCTGGCCTGGGCGCTCTGGCTCGCCTACATCCTCATCCGCTGGCTGGGACGGGGACTCACCGCATGGCTACGGCACGGATACTGGAAAAAGATCGACCTGAAACGCCAGAAAGCGGAAAAACCGCCTCCCGGAGACGCGGCGGGAGAAAAAACACCGACATGAGGAAGACGGATGCGGAATCTTGAAAAAACACTGGGCGCCCTGATCGACCAACTGAACATGTCGATCGTGGGTTCCGTCGACGAGGACGGTTTTCCCAACGCCAAGGCGCTGCTCCAGCCGCGCAGGCGAGATGGCATCAAGACATTCTGGTTTGCCACCAACACCTCTTCGATGCGCGTGGCGCAATTTCGCGCCAATCCTCGGGCATGCCTGTATTTCTTCGACCGGCGCGCCTGCAAGGGCGTGATGTTGCGAGGCAATATGGCGGTGCTCGAAGACGACGCGACAAAAGAAATGCTATGGAAAGAAGGCGATATTCGCCACTATCACAAAGGCATGACCGACCCGGACTATTGCGTCCTGAGATTCACCACGGTTTCGGGGCGTTATTACGTGGAGTTTTCTTCCAGGGATTTCACGGTGCCATGAACCGGGCGGAAATCCGGTATGATCCTTTTCCCCTGTTTTTGAAAAACCGTGCTTTCGCCACGGTTGCGGCCGGAGGCCGGTATCGCCATGGCAGTCGCGCAGATCAGCGTTTTTCTGGAAAGCCAGCCGGGACACCTGCAACGCGTCCTTGCCGCCTTTGAAGCCGCACGGCTCGATGTGCGCGGGTATTCGGTCTCCGATACCGGCGATTACGGGATCGCGCGCTTCATCCTGGACAAACCCGCCGAGGCGCTCGAAGTGCTGCGCGAGCAGGGGTGGGCCGCGACCCTGGCTGAAGTGCTCTGCCTGCGCCTGCCCGACAGGCCGGGCGAACTGGCTCGCGTCATGGGCGCCATCGCGGCGGCGGGGCTGAACGTGCTCTACAGCTATTCCCTGATTTCGACCATCATTGCAATCCATGTCGACGATATCGCCTCCGCCGAAGCGGCCCTGGCTCACCAACCGGTCGACCTCGTATCGCAGGAAGAAATATCGGCATATGCCGACAACTGAGCGGCACAATGCAAAAGAATGATCTGAATGGATAGAACGCCCATGCCGCAAGGGAATTTCTTCGCGCCTGAAATCGAAACCGCATCGCGTGAAACCATCCGCCGGATTCAATTCGAGAAACTCCGGAAACAACTCGCCTGGGCCCATGATCGGGTGCCCTGGTACAAGAAACGTTTCCAGGAACGCGGCCTGACACCGGACGACATTCGTTGTCTCGAAGACGTCAAATTGCTGCCATTCACCGACAAACAAGTCCTGCGCGACACCTACCCGTTCGGCCTGTGCGCCATTCCCCTCGACGACGTCGTCCGCCTGCATGCCTCCTCGGGGACGACCGGCAAACCCATCGTCGTCGGATACAGCCGGCGCGATCT
>JAIRNL010000235.1 GCA_031258035.1 Azoarcus sp.
CGCTGATGCTGGCCGAGGCGGCGGTGCGCGCGGCGCTCGCCCAACTGCCGGTCATGGTGGCCGATTGGGGCGGGGAGGA
Source organism: Azoarcus sp. (assembly GCA_031258035.1). Lineage (GTDB taxonomy): Bacteria > Pseudomonadota > Gammaproteobacteria > Burkholderiales > Rhodocyclaceae > WRNU01. Next base: position 80 of record JAIRNL010000235.1, read on the forward strand.
CAGGGTGTGTGTCGGGATGGCGTTGCCTGTCTCCGGATGACTTCGCCAGAAAACTCAAGCAGAATGCTTGACCAACCTCTCCTTGGCGTCCGGTTTGACGCAGCAAGCACAAACATTGGCGATCAGGCATTCCCAAGCAGGGCAGGCCCCCGTGCCTGCCCCGCGCATTTCGCCAATGATGGGTGTTTTGAAAACCCCCGCTCATTACACCAGGATCAAGCCAGATCGAAACGATCGAGGTTCATGACCTTGACCCAGGCGGCGATGAAGTCCTCGATGAATTTTTGCGACGAATCCGCGCTGCCATAGACCTCGGCCAGGGCCCGGAGCTGGGAATTCGAGCCGAACACGAGATCGACGCGCGTCCCCGTCCACTTGCGTTCGCCCGTTTTGCGATCGCGCCCCTCGAATACGTCCCCGGCATCCGAAACCGCCCGCCATTCCGTGCCCATGTCGAGCAGGTTCACGAAAAAATCGTTGCTCAGGGTTTCCGGCCTTGCGGTAAAAACGCCGTGCCGGGTCTGGCCGTAATTGGTATTCAACACGCGCAGGCCGCCGATGAGCACCGTCAGTTCCGGCGCGGTGAGAGTCAGCAACCGCGCCCGCTCGATCAGCAGGGCTTCGGCGGGCACGGCGGCGCGCCCTTCGAGATAGTTGCGAAAGCCGTCGGCGCGCGGCTCCAGCACGGCAAAGGCGCGCGCGTCGGTTTGCTCTGCCCCGGCGTCCGTCCGTCCCGGCGCGAAAGGTACCGTGACATCGTGGCCGGCAGCCTTCGCCGCCTGTTCGATCGCCGCGCAGCCAGCCAGCACGATCAGGTCAGCGAGGGAGACTTTCTTGCCGCCGGTTTGCGCGCCGTTGAAGGCGCTCCGGATGCCTTCCAGCGTTTCGAGCACTTTAGCCAGGCGGGCAGGCTCATTGACTTCCCAATCCTTTTGCGGCGCGAGGCGGATGCGGGCGCCGTTCGCGCCGCCACGTTTGTCCGAGCCGCGGAAGGTGGAGGCCGCCGCCCAGGCGGTCGATACCAGTTCGGAGACCGGCAGGCCCGCGGCCAGCACCCTGGTTTTGAGGGCGGCGACGTCCCGCGCGTCGATCAGGGGATGGTCGACGGCGGGAATGGGGTCTTGCCAGATGAGTTCTTCCGCCGGCACTTCGGGCCCCAGGTAGCGGGTGCGCGGCCCCATGTCCCGGTGAGTCAGCTTGAACCAGGCGCGGGCGAAAGCGTCGGCGAACGCGTCCGGGTTTTCGTGGAAGCGACGCGCGATTCTTTCGTAGGCCGGGTCGAAACGCAGGGCGAGGTCGGTGGTCAGCATGGACGGCGCATGACGCTTTTCCGGGTCGTGGGCGTCCGGAATGCTTTCCGCGCCCGCGCCGTGCCGGGGGCGCCACTGATGCGCGCCGGCGGGGCTCCTGGTCAACTCCCAGTCATAGCCGAACAGGTTCCAGAAAAAATTGTTGCTCCATTTCGTCGGCGTCGACGTCCAGGTGACTTCGAGACCGCTGGTGATGGTGTCCGCGCCTTTTCCGGCGCCAAAAGTGTTTTTCCAGCCGAGGCCCTGTTCTTCAAGGCCGGCGGCCTCGGGCGCGGGGCCGACATGCGAGGCGGGGCCGGCGCCGTGGGTTTTGCCGAAAGTGTGGCCGCCGGCGATCAGCGCCACGGTTTCTTCGTCGCCCATCCCCATGCGGGCGAAAGTGTCGCGGATGTCCCCGGCCGCGGCGACCGGATCGGGATGGCCCCCGGGGCCTTCCGGGTTGACGTAGATCAGCCCCATCTGCACGGCGGCGAGCGGATTTTCGAGCCTGCGTTCGCCCGAATAGCGTTTGTCGTCGCCCAGCCAGGTGGTCTCGGCCCCCCAATAAACGTCCTGATCCGGTTCCCACACATCCTCGCGCCCGCCGGCGAAGCCGAAAGTTTTCAGGCCCATCGACTCCAGGGCGACGTTGCCGGTGAGGATGATCAGGTCGGCCCATGAAATCTTGCGGCCATATTTCTGCTTGATCGGCCAGATCAGGCGGCGCGCCTTGTCGAGACTGACGTTGTCGGGCCAACTGTTGAGCGGCGCGAAGCGTTGCTGTCCTCGTCCCGCGCCGCCACGGCCATCGCTGACGCGGTAGGTGCCGGCGCTGTGCCAGGCCATGCGGACGAACAGGGGGCCGTAGTGCCCGAAATCCGCCGGCCACCAGTCCTGCGAGTCGGTCATCAGGGCGCGGAGATCCCGCTTCACGGCCGCCAGGTCGAGGCTTTTGAACGCTTCGGCATAATCGAACGCGTCCCCCATCGGATTGGATTTGGCGGAATGCTGATGCAGGAGATCCAGCCGCAACTGATCTGGCCACCAGTCGCGGTTCGTCGCGCCGGCCCTGGCGGGGTGATGGAACGGGCAGCCTGTCGCGGTTTCATCGTGACTCATGAGAAGGCTCCTTCGGTGATGTGGAGAGGGGCGGCGCGGGGAGCGCGAGCCGACTGGGCATGGCGGGTTCCCGCGCCGCCGTTGGGCGATCATTTTGGGAGCATACAGTTTGCGTCAAGCCGTGTATGACGAAATTTTGCCTTCATGAGAAATAATGCATCGTGACTTCGC
>JAIRNL010000138.1 GCA_031258035.1 Azoarcus sp.
TATTCCGTGGCATATATGGATTGCAGGACGACGCGGGCGCGTCCGCCGCCGTCATCGCTGGCTGCGGTGATCCGGAAGCGTTTGCAGCGCGCGCTCGATGTGCTCGCGCCCGGATTGCAGGATGCGTTGGCCGAGATCAGTTCGACGATGTAGTAGGGCGCGCGTGACAGCCCGCGGGCGTCGAACGCGATGTCAGGTTCGGCGTTCGCGTGATGCCAGTAGTTCGCCTGCCTCTCCCAGAGCGGCGTGCAGGCGTCGTGGGTGGCGGCGCTCATGACATAGAGTCCGGTGCCGGGATTGGCGGCGGGACAGCCTGTGGTTTCGGCGGGGGGGGTGATGGCGCCGGTGGCCCATTTTTCCGCCTGGTGTTCGCCCATGCGCAGCCCGGCTTCCGCGGTCTGGAAAGCCAGGTCGCGGTCGTGGGCATTGGCGCTCATTCGTTCCTGCATGTTGGTGCCGCGCAGTGAGGTCATGGCCAGCAGCGACATGACCAGGAGCAGCACCATGGCGACGATCAGGGTCGAGCCGCGCTGGTGGCGGGGAAGGGGGCATCCGGTCATAGGGTGCTCCTGTTCCTGAGCATGACGGTTTGCGTGATGTTGCGGGCGATCGTGGACGCGCCGGGGCCGGGGCCGGCGGTGCGCGCGAGGGTGATCTGGATCTGGGCGGCGACGACTTTCGGCCAGTCGTCGTCGGCAATGCCGCTGGCTGGTACGTAGTCGTCGGCTTCCGGCAGGAGGTAGAGGATCTGCATGGCGGTGATGTCGGGCGCGATTTCTTCGGGGACGCCGTCGATGCCAGTGCGATAAAGGGAGGTGCCGTCGCGTCCGTTTTCGCCGACGAACCAGGCTTCCGGGCTGAGTCTGGCGACGGTGTTGATGGGCTGGGGAAGGGTGACGGCGAGGGTGTTCGTCGTGGGGGGGGCGTTCAGTTTGAAGATGAAGCCGACGCCCGTGCTGTTGTTGCAGCCGAACAGGGCGGTCGAGGTGAGCCCCTGGAAGTTGTGTACCCTCAGCGGGCTGTTGCTGGTGACGGTGGTCGTGCCCGCGGAGGCGGAAATGGCGATGAAGGCGTCGCTGTTGCTGGCTTTCGTCACGCTGCCATGGGCGGGGAAGGCGTCGGCGGGGCCGTAGCCCCTGACGGCGTTTTTGAAGTTTGCGCTTCCCGTCCACCAGTCGTCCTCGCGGATCCCCGGCGTCAGGTCGATTTTGTCCGGCAAGACGCCGCAGGCATTGCCGCCGGCTTCGCGCAGCGAGCGACCCATGAGTTCGAGCGCGATGCGGGCGTTTTCCTGGATGCGGGCGAGGTCGTCGGTCCGGCGGCTGGTTTCGTTGCCAGCCAGGAAAATGCCCAGCATGCCGCCGATGGCGATGAGCCCCAGCAGCATGGCGATCATCAGTTCGATGAGCGTCATGCCGGCATGGTTTCGGGGTGTCGTCGCGGGAAGGATGGGGTGCGCGCCGGTCATAGTCGGCTCCGGGTGGTGACCACTTGTGCCGCATCTCCGCCCAGGGCGCGGCTGTTGTTCCATTTGATCGAGACTTCGCACAGGTTGGCGTCCGCCGCGGTCGCGCCGCAGACGACTTTGCCGCAGGCCTCCGCGCCCAGGCTTGCCTGGAGGTTTTCGACCCAGCGCCTGAGGTCGTTGCCGACGACGCCGCCCACCGTGACGTCCGATGTCTTGCAGAGGTAGGCGGCATTGCTGTAGTCGGGCCGCACCTGCATGACGCTCCGGTCTTCGGCTTCCGCGGCGGCGGAGGTCATGCTGGCGCGCATGGCTTCGACGATGGAGTGGGTGAGCAGGACGGCCGCGCTTTGTTCGAGCGCGCCTTGGTTGTTGCGCAATGCGCCCGCCTGGATGCCGGCGATGCCCAGGAGACCGATGGCGAGTATCAGGAGGGAAACGAGCACTTCTATCAGGCTGGCGCCGCCCTGAGGGGAATACGTTCCGCCTGTCCCGGGTATTTTCATTGTATTTTCGCCTTGGGAGCACGGTGTGCAAATCATTTTTGCTGCGGCGGTTCGAGCCTGGGGGCGTCAGCCAAACCGTTTTTGATTTTTGATTGTCTGCCCCGATTCTCTGATGCGTCGCGCGGCTGTGGCGAGACTTCCGTCACGTCGACTGGGCGTTGATTTCGGCACGGACTCTTTTACGCGAAAAATTCACGCGGAAAAGCGGTCATTTGGGTCATTACCGCGCCCGACCGGCCCGCGCCTGCCGAAAAGCGTCTGCCGTCCGTCGCGTCCCCCTTGAAGGCGGAAAATCCCGCCCCACATTGCGGATAGTCGACCGATTCGTCGTCATACAGGACTCCCGCCATGCGCCTCGACAAATTCACTACTCGCTTCCAGCAGGCGCTTGCCGATGCCCAGAGCCTGGCTGTCGGCAATGACCAGCAATTCATCGAACCGCAGCATCTTCTGCTCGCCCTGCTCGAACAGGAGGACGGCGGCACGGTTTCGCTTCTGCAACGGGCCGGCGTCAATGTGCCGCCGCTGAAAGGGGCGCTTGCCCGCGCGCTGGAGCATTTGCCCAAGGTGGAGGGCCACGGCGGCGATGTGACCGTGGGGCGCGATCTTGCCAATTTGCTCAATCTCACCGACCGCGAGGCGCAAAAGCGCGGCGACCAGTTCATCGCCAGCGAAATGTTCCTGTTGGCAATGGCCGGCGACAAGGGCGAGACCGGGCGGCTGTTGCGCGAGCACGGCCTGAACCGCGAGGCGTTGGAGGCGGCGATCGCCGCCGTGCGGGGCGGCGGCACGGTCGACAGCCAGGAGGCCGAGGGGCAGCGCGAGGCGCTGGCTAAATACTGTCTGGATCTTACCGAGCGCGCCCGTGCCGGCAGGCTCGACCCGGTGATCGGGCGCGATGACGAAATCCGCCGCGCCATCCAGATTTTGCAGCGTCGATCGAAGAACAATCCGGTGCTGATCGGTGAGCCGGGCGTCGGCAAGACGGCGATCGTCGAAGGACTGGCTCAGCGCATCGTCAACGAGGAAGTCCCCGAAACGCTCAAGGGCAAGCGGGTGTTGGCGCTCGATATGGCGGCGCTTCTGGCTGGGGCGAAATATCGCGGCGAATTCGAGGAACGGCTCAAGGCGGTGCTGAAGGAAATTGCCCAGGAAGAAGGCCGTGTCGTCCTTTTCATCGACGAGCTGCACACGATGGTTGGCGCGGGCAGGGCCGAGGGCGCCATCGACGCCGGCAATATGCTCAAGCCGGCGCTGGCTCGGGGTGAGCTGCACTGCATCGGGGCGACGACGCTCGACGAGTATCGAAAATATATCGAGAAGGACGCCGCGCTGGAGCGGCGCTTCCAGAAGGTGTTGATCGAGGAGCCGACGGTGGAGGCGACGATCGCCATTTTGCGCGGCTTGCAGGAGAAGTACGAAATCCACCACGGCGTCGAGATTACCGATCCGGCCATCGTTGCCGCCTGCGAATTGTCGAACCGCTACATTACCGATCGTTTTTTGCCTGATAAGGCGATCGACCTGATCGACGAGGCGGCCGCCCGGATCAAGATGGAAATCGACTCCAAGCCAGAAGTCATGGACAAACTCGACCGCCGTCTTATTCAGCTCAAGATCGAGCGCGAGGCGGTGAAGAAGGAAAAGGACGATGCTTCGCAAAAGCGCCTCTCTTTGATCGAGGAAGAAATCGCCCGGCTGGAAAAGGCGTATTCCGACCTCGAAGAAATCTGGAAGGCGGAAAAAGCGCAGTTGCAGGGCGCCAAGCACATCAAGGAAGAAATCGACCGTCTTCGGGTTCGGATGGCCGAGTTCCAGCGAAAAGGCCAGTTCGACAAGCTGGCTGAGTTGCAGTATGGCGAATTGCCCAGGCTCGAAGCGCAGTTGAAGGCCGCCGAAAAGGCCGCCATCGACAGCGGCGACGTGGAAAAACCCAACCGGCTGTTGCGCACGCAGGTCGGCGCGGAAGAGATTGCCGAGGTCGTGAGCCGCGCCACCGGTATTCCGGTCTCCAAGATGATGCAGGGCGAGCGCGAAAAGTTGCTCGAAATGGAAGCGCGCCTGCACAGCCGCGTCGTGGGCCAGGATGAGGCCGTGCGGCTGGTCTCGGACGCCATTCGTCGCTCGCGCGCCGGGCTGTCCGACGAGAACCGGCCCTATGGCTCCTTCTTGTTCCTCGGCCCCACCGGCGTGGGCAAGACCGAGCTTTGCAAGGCGCTGGCGAATTTCCTGTTCGATTCGGAAGAGCATTTGATCCGCATCGACATGAGCGAATTCATGGAAAAGCACTCGGTCGCCCGCCTCATCGGCGCGCCGCCGGGGTATGTCGGCTATGAAGAAGGCGGCTACCTTACCGAACAGGTGCGCCGGAAGCCTTATAGCGTGATCCTGTTCGACGAGGTGGAAAAAGCCCACCCCGACGTTTTCAACGTGCTCTTGCAGGTGCTCGACGATGGCCGCATGACCGACGGGCAGGGTCGCACCGTGGATTTCAAGAATACGGTGATCGTCATGACCTCCAACCTCGGCAGCCAGATGATCCAGCAGATGGCCGGTGACGATTATGGTGTCATCAAGCTCGCGGTGATGGCCGAGGTCAAGACTTACTTCCGTCCCGAATTCATCAACCGCATCGACGAAGTGGTGGTTTTCCATGCCCTCGACGAGAAGCACATCGCCGGCATCGCCCGCATCCAGTTGCAATATCTGGAAAAGCGGCTGGCTCGGCTCGACATGGGGCTGGTGGTCGACGAGGCGGCGCTGGCTGAACTGGCTAATGCCGGTTTCGATCCGGTGTTCGGTGCCCGTCCGCTGAAGCGCGCGATCCAGGAGCGGCTGGAAAATCCGCTCGCCAAGGCAATCCTGGAGGGGAAATTCGCCGCGAAGGACGTGGTGAAGGTGGGGTGTGACGGGGGCGGGTTGCGGTTCGGGAAGGGGTAGCATTGCATCCCCTCATGGTCGGGGATCCCCTGCGCGTGACAAAAAACCGGAATTTCCCTGACCCCGGCCCGATGCCAGGCTGGACACCGTAGGAATCCCCCGCCTTCAAGCGGAGGAGGATGTCAACGACATGACCTTGTCTCCGGCCACGACCTATCCGGGCGACCGAGCTTGCAAGCCTTGCGCCGGGCGTATAATCCGCCGATCCAGAAAGAGACGCCTGACATGGAACTTTTTTCTCCGAAAGAAGATTTGGTGTTCAAACTCCTGTTTGGCGATGCCCGGCACATTGACATCCTGACCGCCTTTCTGCAGGCGGTCTTGCCGTTGGACGAAGACGAGTACGAAGAAGTCTCGCTCCTGTCGCCCACGCTGTCGACCGAGTACCCGCTGGACAAACTGTCCATCCTGGACGTCAAGGTCAGGAC
>JAIRNL010000141.1 GCA_031258035.1 Azoarcus sp.
CTGGCCCATTCGAGGAAAGGGCCGTCGGCGCGGGGGATGTAGTCGGTACTCATGGGTGTTTCCTTTTCAGGTGATGGCGGGGTTTCCCCCGGTGAGGGAAGCCGGGATTTTCGACAGGGCGCTTCCACGGCGTTTCCGTGGAGGTCTACGGAACTTCCGTAGACCTCCACGGGGTTTTCGTAGAGGTCTACGGAACCTTCGTAGACCTCTACGGGGTTTCCGTAGACCGCCACGGAAGTTCCGTAGACGTCTACGAGGTTTCCGTAGACGTCTACGGAACTTTCGTAGACGTCTACGCGGTTCCCGTAGACTGCCACGGAATTGCCGTGGACGTCATGGCCGCGACCGCAAGACGGCATCACGAGGCGCGTTCAGAACTGGTATTTCGCCGTCAGCAGGAAGTTGCGCGGGGGGCCGTATTCGTGCCGGATGGTGCTGGTGCGATAAGTTTTGTCGAAGATGTTGTCCAGCGTTGCCGTCAGGCTCAGGTGGTCGGTAAAGACATAACGCGCCATCAGATTCACCACGGTGTACGCTTTTTGCGTGTAAGTCTTGCGTGCGCTCGGGCCACCCCAATCGGCGTTGTAGATTTCGCTCTGCCAGATTGCGCCGCCGCCCACTGTCAGGCGCGGGATGCCGGGCGGCGTGTAGGTGGAAAAGAGTTTCAATTGGTGTTTGGGCACGGTATCGGTGTTCAGACGTTCGTCATCCTGGTCGCGTGTCACGACTCGGGTATAGCCGCCCTGAATCCGCCAGCCGCGCGTGAGTTCGCCGGAAAGCTCCACTTCCCAGCCCCGGCCCTGGGTGCCGTTCTTGCCGACGTAAGCCTGGTTGCCTTCAGGCGTGAGACGAGCGCCATCGGCCACGGCAAGGTTGTCTTTGCGTACTTCAAAAAGCGCGGCACTGGTCTGGATGCGACCTCCAAACCATTCGGCTTTCAGGCCCAGTTCGTAGTTTTCGCCTTCTTCCGGATCGAGAAGGTTGCCATCGACACCTTTGTAGTTTTGCGGGTTGAAGATGCTGGTATAGCTTGCGTAGGCCGACAGTTGCTTGTTCAGCTCATAGACGATGCCCGCATAGGGTGTGAAAACGTTGTTTTCCTTTCGGTCGTCGGTGATAGCGCCCGTTTTCTGGTTTTTGGCGCGGATTTCCCATGTGCTCACGCGACCGCCCACGGTGACGGAAAGGGCATCGGCGGGACGCAGGCGCAGGGCGGCAAAAACGCCGTGCTGCCGGGTCGTGGTTTTGGTTGAGGAATTGCCGTGGGCCGACCAGTCCGGTTCCGGCACATGGCCGTTCCAAGTAAGGGTCTGTACCTTGTCCGCGCCCCAGATATTGATAAAACCGGGTCTATCCAGCACGGAAGAATAACCATTGAAGCCGGCCACGAAATCGTGTTGCCTGCCCCAAAGCGCAAAGCGCCCTTCCAGGCTCGCATCCAGCGCGTTCGTTCGCCACTCGTCGTTGAATTTACGAAGCATCAGGTCGCCCATGCCGTCCGGGGTCGCGGTAACGACGCCGGCGTAGCCGAACTTCGCAGACTCTTCCCGGCGACCATGGGTATATCCCAGGCGCGCGCGCCAGTCTTCATTGAAACGGTGGGTGAGCGCCAACGAGACGATCGTCCGCCTGTTGCCATAGGTACTCCAGTCGGCCATGGCGTTGTCCGAACGGGAAAAGGGCGTTTTGCTGCCATCGGTAAAACCCGCGTCAAAACCGGTATACGCGCCGCCGCCGTGGGAATTCTGGTCGGCGTGTTCCAGCGCCAGCGAGATTTCCGTGGCGGAACCAAGATCGGCTTCCAGCACGCCGTAGGCAAGGCGCTTGTAACCCTTGTAGCGATCCTGCCAGGACTCGCCTTCTTCATAGGCGGCGACGAAGCGCCCGCGCAGGGTGCCGGCTTCGTTCAGGGGCGAGCCAACATCAGCCACGGTACGGCTTTTGTTCCAGTTCCCCAAGCCTTGCTCGATGGACGCCTGGAATTCATGTGTCGGGCGTTTGCGCACAAGGTTGATACTGCCCGCCGGGTCGCCCGCGCCGGTGAGCAGGCCCGTTGCCCCGCGTACCACTACGATGGAATCGTAGATGGCCGTATCGAGGGCGTTATTTCCCTGCCAGCCGCTGCCGAAAGTCGCGGAAGGTGTGAGCGCGCCGTCGAGTTGATAGTTGTTGAGTTGATAACCGCGCGAATAAAAGGGGCGGTAGCCGCCGATTTCCGAGCCGCTGTTATTGTTGGTAGAAACGCCGGGCGTTTGCGTCAGTACCTCGCCCAGGGTGTTGAGTCCCTGATCGTCCATGCGCTGGCGGGTGATGACGGTGATGGACTGCGGCGTCTCGCGCGGCGACAGATTGAGCCGGGTGGCGCTGTCCGTGGCGCGGGTGGTGTAAGCGCCGGTGTTTTCGGTGAGGCCGGTTTCTTCTTCGCTTGCCTGGTACGAAATATCTTCCCATGCAGGGAAATTCCAGGAGAGGCCAGTTGACGGACAGCCCGCGGCGGAGGGAATATGGCCCGTCCCGGTAGGGTCGGATTTTACAAAGGAGCCCTGAATCATGCGGATCATCGTTCTTCTGGCAATTGTCCTGGCTGTCTTCTTCGTCTGGATTACAGGCGGTTCTCTGCCTCCCACTGTCGCTTCCCACTTCGACGCCTCGGGCACCGCGGATTCGTTCGTGTCGCGCGGTACTTATCTTGCGGTCATGATCGTGATGGTCATCCTCGTTCCTCTCATGGTCGCTTTCGCCAGCCGGGTTTTTCCCGAAAATGTCCTCAATATCCCCAACAAATCCTATTGGTTGTCGCCGGAGCGGAGGGCTGGATCACTCGCGTTCATTTCACTCTGGAGCCAATGGTGCTCGATCGGCGTTACCGTATTTTTTTGTTATCTCCATTGGCTCGTCGTGCGAGGCAATGGCTTCACGCCGCCGCAGCTCGAAAGCATCCCCATGTACGGTGGGTCTGTAGTGGCGCTCGTCGCCCTGACCATCGGTATCGTGGCGCTCGTCGCAAGGTTTCGCCGTCTCGCTTGACGTATCGCCCATGCCCATGGGCCGGCCAGCGCAAGGTCAGAGCGGCAGGGCGTTACTGAATGCCGTGGTGTTGAAACCGGCGTCGACGTAGAGAATTTCGCCGGTGATGCCGCTTGCCAGATCCGAGCAGAGGAAGGCGGCGGCATTGCCGACTTCGTCGGTGCTGACGTTGCGGCGCAGGGGGGAGTTGTGTTCGTTGAAGGACAGCAGTTTGTTGAAGCTGCCGATCCCCGAGGCCGCAACGGTCTTGATCGGCCCGGCGGAAATGGCGTTGACGCGGGTGCCTTCCGGCCCCAGACAGGAGGAAAGATAGCGCACCGAGGCTTCGAGCCCGGCTTTCGCCAGCCCCATCAGGTTGTAATTGGGCATGGTGCGCACCGCGCCCAGATAGGTCAGGGTAAGCAGGCTGCCCTTGCGGCTCCGCATCAGCGGGCGGGCGGCCTTGGCGAGCGCGGGGAAGGAATAGACGCTGACTTCGAGCGCGGTGCGGAACGCTTCGCGCGAGAAGCCTTCGAGGAAGTCGCCGTCGAGTGCTTCGTTCGGCGCGTAGGCGATCGAATGCACAAGGCCGTCGAGGCTGTTCCATTGCGCGCCGAGGTCGGAAAAAAGCGCCTCGATCTGTTTGTCGTCCTGGACATCGAGCGGGAAAAGCAGCGAACTCCCGAAATCGGCCGCCATTTTCCCGACCCGGTCGTGGAAGCGTTCGTTCTGGTAGGTGAAAGCAAGCTGCGCGCCTTCGCGGTACATGGCCTTGGCGATACCGTAGGCGATCGAGCGGTTGCTCAATACGCCGGTGATCAGGATACGCTTGCCTGCAAGAAAACCCATGGGTCGATGACTCCTGGTGGCGGGAGAAGGCCGTAATTATAGCCAAAGTGGCTCGTGTTCGCGGTACCGCGGCCAGCCGGCGCCGCGGGCGATATGCGATTCCCGAAAAATCGCCTGTGCTCGATCGTTGCGGGAATGTGCCGTAATGGTGCGACGATGGCAATAGCCTCGTGACTGTCCGCCGTCGGCGGGGCCGCCGTTCCCCGGCGTGGAGGGTTTGCCGGAGGGGCTGTTTTTCCCGAAATTCCGGGGTCGATGGGGGCGGAAATGCCCGGATCGTCGGCAACGCACGATTCCGGACAAAAACCTGCCAGAATGGCGCCCGTGTTACACCGCGCCGCCGTTGCTTTTTTGCTACCCGTCTTTGCCCGTGGCCGTTTTTTGTCCGCGGGGCTGGCGCTCGCGCTTGCCGCCTGCGGCCCGCTGCCCAACGATCCTCACCCCCTCGACGAGCGCGGCCAGAACATTCTTTACAGCGCCTTCATGGAGCGGCCCAAGCATCTCGATCCGGTGCAGTCGTTTTCCGAGGACGAGGCGACTTTCCTCTACCAGATCGTCGAGCCGCCCTTGCAGTACCACTACCTGAAGCGGCCCTACACGCTCGAACCCGCCGTGGCCTCGGAGATGCCGCGCGTGCGCTATTTCGCGGCCGACGGAAGCGCGCTGGCCGATGCTTCCGATCCCGCGAAAGTGGCCCGCAGCGTGATCGAAATCCACATTCGCCCCGGCGTGCGCTATGCGCCCCATCCGGCCTTCGCCCGCGACGAGCGTGGCGAACCGCGGTATTTCGCCCTCACCGAGGCCGACCTCGCCGACATCCGCGGCCCGGGAGATTTTGCCTGGCTCGACAGCCGTGAATTGCTCGCCAACGATTTCGTCTACCAGATCAAGCGCCTCGCCCATCCCCGCCTGCATTCGCCGATCCTCGAACTGATGGCCGAGTATCTGCCAGGACTCAAGACCCTGCACGGGATGCTGGCCGAGCAAGCCAAGGCGCATCCGGATGCCTGGCTCGACCTCGACGCCTTTCCCCTCGACGGCGTCGAAGTCATCGACCGCCATACATACCGCATCACCCTCGATGGGCTGTACCCGCAATTCCTGTACTGGCTGTCGATGCCGTTCTTCGGGCCGATTCCCCCCGAGGTCGACCGCTTTTTCTCCCAGCCGGGGATGGCGTCGCGCAACCTGACCCTGGATAGCTGGCCGATGGGCACCGGGCCTTACATGCTGGCGGAGAATGACCCCAACGCCCGCATGGTGCTGGCCAGGAACCCCAACTACCGCCCCGACGCCTATCCCTGCGAAGGCGGGCCGGACGACGCCGGGGCGGGGATGCTCGCCGACTGCGGCAAGCCCCTGCCTTTCATCGACAAGGTAGTGTTTTCGCGCGAGCGCGAGGCGATTCCGTACTGGAACAAATTCCTGCAAGGCTATTACGATGCAGCCGGTATATCGTCCGACAACTTCGACCAGGCGGTGAACATGGGCAGCCAGGGCGAAGTGACGCTCTCCGACGACATGGCCGCGCGCGGCATCCGCCTGACGACCGCGGTATCGCCGTCGATTTTCTACATGGGGTTCAACATGCGCGACCCGCTGCTCGGCAACGCCCAGGCCGATGCCGCCGAGCGGGAGCGCGCGAGACTGCTGCGGCAGGCAATCTCGCTTGCCCTCGACGTGGAAGAGCACATCTCGATTTTCCTCAACGGGCGCGGGGTGCCGGCGATGCAGCCGATTCCGCCGGGGATTTTCGGCGCGCGCGAAGGCGAAGCCGGCATCAACCCGGCGGTCTACACCTGGCATGACGGCAAACCGCGCCGGCGCGGCATCGACGAGGCCAAAAAACGGCTGGCCGAGGCGGGCTGGCCCGGTGGACGCAATGCGCGCACGGGCGAGGCGCTCATCGTCAATTTCGACACCACCGCCAACGGCATGGGCGACAAGGCGGTCGTCGACTGGCTGGCCAAGCAGTTCCGCGCCCTCGGGGTGCAGTTCGTGGTGCGCGCGACCGACTGGAACCGCTTCCAGGACAAACTCATCCGAGGCAGCGCCCAGGTATTTTTCATGGGCTGGAACGCCGATTACCCCGACCCCGAGAATCTGCTTTTCCTGCTTTACGGCCCGCAAGCCAAGGCGGGCGGCCAGGGCAACAACGCGGCCAATTACGTCAACGCCGAGTATGACCGCCTCTTCGATCGCATGAAAGTGATGCCCGACGGCCCCGGGCGCCAGGCCGTCATCGACCGCATGGCGGGCATCCTGCGCCACGATGCGCCGTGGGTGTTCTGGCACCACCCGAAAGCGTATTCGCTCCAACACGGCTGGATCAAAAACCGCAAGCCGGGCGACATCGTGCGCAACGGTCTCAAATACCAGCGCCTCGACGTGGCCGCGCGCGAGGCCGCGCGGGCGCGCTGGAATCAGCCGGCGCGCTGGCCGCTGGTGGTTTCGGCCCTGCTGCTGGCGGCTTTCATCGCGCCGGCGATACGCTTCTGGCGGCGGCGCGAGCAGGCCACCGCGCAAGGGAAAGCGGACAAAGGGGAGGCGGCCTGATGCTGGCTTATATCGTGCGGCGGCTGCTCTACGCGGTGCCGATCCTGCTCAGCGTCAACCTGTTTACTTTCGTGCTGTTTTTCGGGGTCAATTCGCCCGACGACATCGCGCGCATGCAACTCGGGGCGAAATACGCCAGCCCCGAGGCGATCCAACGCTGGAAAGCCGAGCGCGGCTACGACAAACCGATGTTCTACAACCCGGCGCGCGCGGGCGCGGCGAAATTCACCGATACCCTGTTCGTCGACAAATCCCTGCGCATGTTCACGTTCGAATTCGGCAGCGCCGACGACGGGCACGACATCGCGCGCGAGATACGCGCCCGCATGGGACCATCGCTCGCCATCGCCCTGCCGACTTTCGCCCTGGGCCTGTTCGCCGCGATCGTGCTTGCCCTGCTGCTGGTGTTTTTCCGCGCGACCGCGCTCGATTTCTGGGGCGTGGTGGGCTGCGTGGTGATGATGTCGATTTCCAGCATGTTCTACATCATCGGCGGCCAATGGCTGGTCTCCAAGACCTGGGCGCTGGTGCCGATCTCAAGCTACGCCGGAGGCCTCGACATGGCGCGCTTCCTGGGCCTGCCGGTATTGATCGGCGTGGTGGCCGGGCTCGGTTCGGGCACGCGCTGGTATCGCACCCTCTTCCTCGAAGAAATTTCGCGCGACTACGTGCGCACCGCGCGCGCCAAGGGCCTCTCGGAGCTGGCGGTGCTGTTCCGGCACGTGCTGAGGAACGCGCTGATTCCCATCCTCACCGGCGTCGTGGTGGTGATCCCTTCCCTGTTTCTCGGCAGCCTGGTGATGGAATCCTTTTTCGCCATACCGGGACTGGGCAGCTACACCATCGACGCCATCCGCGGCCAGGACTTCACCGTGGTGCGCTCGATGGTGTTCATCGGCTCGGCGCTCTACATCGTCGGACTGGTGCTGACCGACATTTCCTACACCGTGGCCGATCCGCGCGTGCGGCTGGGGTGAGGCGATGAACATCCTGCCCGTCCTGCTGCCGACCGATCTGCTCATTTTCGTGCTCGTCCTCGCCGCGCTGGCGCTGGCTGTGCGGGCAAGACGCCATGCCCCGTCGCGCGAAGCGTGGCGGCGGGTCGGGGAGCGGCCGACGGCGATGGCGGCGGCGGTCGTCCTGCTGGCATTCGCCGCCGTCGGCTTTCTCGACAGCCTGCATTACCGGGAACAACTGCCGCCAGGGCAGGGCGAACCGGCCGCCGCAAAACCCCTGTATTCATCCGAAGTCCTGAGCGCGCTCGACGCCCTCCTGGCGCCCCTGCGCCTGCAAACCGAAAAAACCTACTCCGCCCCTTTCGCGCGCCAACTGTTCCAGCGCGAAACAGTGGAGCGGCCCGGCGGCGGACAGGCACGCATCCACCCCCGTCTCGTCCACGGCGCGCGCCACCTGCAAGACGGAGACTCCCTGCTGGCTGACGTGGCGTGGCGGCTTGCCTGGACGCCGCTCGCGGCACTGGCCGCGAGCGGGCTACGGTTGCTGGCGCTGGCCGCGGCGGTGGCGCGCGCCCGCCGCTGCCACCTGGACGCGGCGGCCCGCCTGGTCCTTGCCGGGCGGACCACGCTGGCCTGGCGCTCGGCGCTGGCCGTGGTCTTCATCGCGGTCCTGCTGTCCGCGGCGGGCGTGGCGCTGGCGACGCACTACCATGTGCTCGGCACCGACAAAGTCGGGCAGGACGTGCTTTACCTCTCGCTCAAAAGCGTGCGCACCGGCCTCGTGATCGGCACCCTGACCACGCTCATCATGCTGCCATTCGCGGTGGCGCTCGGCATCGCCGCCGGCTACCTGGGCGGCTGGGTCGACGATGCCGTCCAGTACCTCTACACCGTGCTCAACGCGATCCCCTCGGTGCTGCTGATTGCCGCTTCAGTATTGATGATGCAAGTGATGATCGACACCCACCAGCAATGGTTCGACACCGCCGCGCAACGCGCGGATGCGCGCCTGCTCGCCCTGTGCGCGATCCTCGGCATCACCAGCTGGACGGGCCTGTGCCGTCTGCTGCGCGGCGAAACCCTCAAACTGCGCGAACTCGACTACGTGCAGGCGGCGCGCGCTTTCGGCGCATCGGGCGCCGCCATCCTGCGCCGCCACATCCTGCCCAACGTCATGCACATCGTGCTGATCACGGTCGTGCTGGATTTCTCCGTCCTGGTACTGGCTGAAGCCGTGCTCTCCTACGTCGGCATCGGCGTCGATCCGACCACGATCAGCTTCGGCACCATGATCAACATGGCGCGCGCCGAACTCGCGCGCGAGCCCGTGGTCTGGTGGTCGCTTGCCGCCGCCTTCGTCTTCATGCTGGCGCTGGTGCTTTCCGCCAACCTGCTCGCCGACGCGGTGCGGGATGCGTTCGACCCCCGGCGCGTGAGCCGGGCATGAGCGCGGGGCGATTCACATCCCGCGCGCCGCGAAATCGGACGAACGAAAAACGCGTGACACAAATCAGCGCCGCATACCTTGAATTCACCCCGGACAATGGGATAGAATCCGCCGCTTCCGATTGGATAGAACACGACCAAAGAGTAAACGCACATGGCACTCGACATTGCAACCAAAGCGCGGATCGTCTCCGACTACCAGCGCGCCCAGGGCGACACCGGCTCGCCGGAAGTACAAGTCGCGCTATTGACCGCGCGCATCAACGGCCTCACCGGCCATTTCAAGGCACACGGCAAGGATCACCACTCCCGCCGTGGCCTGCTGAAAATGGTCAGTCGCCGCCGCAAGCTCCTCGACTACCTGAAAGACCGGGATGCCGATAGCTATCGCAAGCTGATCGAACGGCTGGGTCTGCGCAAGTAAGCCCGCCCAAGTGATCGGCCCGACAGTGCCCGCCCGCGCGGGATAATTTCCGGCCAGGCCGGGGCGGCCCGCGAAGGGCGGCCCCGGCTTTTGCCATTCCCGGGCCAGTGCGCCCGTGCAGTTGTTGCTTGCTGCGATAACCGAGAGGAATACCCCTTGCCTACTTCCATCCAGAAAACCTTCACCTGGGGCGCGCACACCGTCACCCTCGAAACCGGTGAAATCGCCCGCCAGGCCGGCGGCGCCGTCCTCGTCAATATGGCCGACACGGTAGTGATCGCTTCCGCCTGCGCCGCCAGGAACGCGAAACCCGGGCAGGATTTCTTCCCGCTCACCGTCGACTACGTCGAAAAGTTCTACGCCGCGGGCCGCATCCCCGGCGGCTTTTTCAGGCGCGAAGGCCGCCCGACCGAAAAAGAAACGCTCACCTCGCGCCTCATCGACCGCCCGATCCGGCCGCTTTTCCCGGACGGCTTCCATAACGAAGTCCAGATCATCGCCATCGTCCTGTCGCTGAACCCGGAAGTCGATGCCGACATCCCGGCGATGATCGCCGCCTCCGCCGCGCTGGCGATCTCGGGCGTCCCCTTCAACGGCCCCATCGGCGCGGCGCGGGTCGGCTATGCCAACGGCCAGTACCTGCTCAACCCGACCGCCAGCGAACTCGCCGCCAGCCAGTTGAACCTCGTGGTCGCCGGCACCGAATCGGCGGTATTGATGGTCGAATCCGAAGCGCGGGAACTTTCGGAAGAAATCATGCTCGGCGCGGTGGTCTACGGGCATGAGCAACTGCGACACGCGATCCGCGCCATCGACGAGTTGGTCGAGCTTGCCGGCAAGCCGGAATGGGACTGGCTGCCGCCGCCCAAGAACGAGGCCCTGATCGCGCGCGTCACCGGACTCGCCCGCGCCGATCTCGAACAAGCGTTCACCATCACCAGCAAACAAGCGCGCACCGTCCGCCTCGCCGAAATCGAAAAAACGACGCTTGCCGCCATCACCGCGGATGCCGGCGCGCCGCCGGAAAACGACATCAAAGACATCCTCTTTTCGCTCGAAGCGGACATCGTGCGCGGACGCATCCTCAACGGCGAACCGCGTATCGACGGGCGCGACACCCGCACCGTGCGTCCGATCGACATCCGCACCGGCCTGCTACCGCGCGCGCATGGCTCGGCGCTTTTCACCCGGGGCGAAACCCAGGCCCTGGCGGTTGCCACGCTCGGCACCGGGCGCGACGAACAGATCATCGACGCCATCGCGGGCGAATACCGCGAAAACTTCATGCTGCACTACAACTTCCCGCCCTTCTGCACTGGCGAGACAGGCCGCTTCGGCGCCACCAAGCGGCGCGAAATCGGCCACGGACGCCTTGCCAAACGCGCCCTGCTCGCCGTGCTGCCCAAGCCGGAGGACTTCAGCTACACCATCCGCCTCGTCTCCGAGATCATGGAATCCAACGGCTCCTCCTCGATGGCCTCGGTCTGCGGCGGCTCGCTCGCCCTGATGGACGCCGGGGTGCCGATCACCTCGCACGTCGCCGGCATCGCCATGGGACTCATCAAGGAAGGCAACCGCTTCGCGGTGCTCACCGACATCCTCGGCGACGAAGATCACCTCGGCGACATGGACTTCAAAGTCGCGGGCACCGAACGCGGCGTCACCGCCCTGCAAATGGACATCAAGATACAAGGCATCACCCGGGAGATCATGCA
>JAIRNL010000020.1 GCA_031258035.1 Azoarcus sp.
TGAAATGGTGCCGGGAGAGGGACTCGAACCCTCACAGTGTCGCCACCGGCGGATTTTGAGTCCGCTGCGTCTACCGATTTCGCCATCCCGGCATGGATGAGAGTGGCGCATTATCTCCGTTCGCCCGCCTGGCGGCAAGTTGTCCAATGTCCTTTACCGTCGACGATTTCGATTACGATCTCCCCGCCCGCCTGATCGCCCAGGCGCCTCTCGCCGGGCGCAGCGCCAGCCGCCTGCTGGTCGTGGGAAAAACGCTTGCCGACCGCCGCTTCGCCGATTTGCCGGCGCTCGTCCGCCCCGGCGACTTGCTCGTGTTCAACGATAGCCGCGTGCTCCATGCCCGCCTGCTCGGTGTCAAGGACAGCGGTGGGGCGGTCGAGGTGTTGCTCGAACGCCCGCTCGGGCCGCATGAGGCGCTGGCTCAGGTGCGCGCATCCCGCCCGCCCAGGGTCGGTTCGACCCTGCGCCTGGCTGGCGCGTTCGAGGTCGTCGTCCTGGGGCGCGCCGGGGCGTTTTTCCACCTGGGGTTTCCGCCCGGGGACGACCTCCTTGCCCTGGTCGAGCGCCATGGCAGGCTGCCGTTGCCGCCCTACATCCGGCGCGACGCCGCCGCCGGGGACGAGGGCCGTTACCAGACCGTGTATGCCCGCGACCCCGGCTCGGTGGCGGCCCCGACCGCCGGGCTGCATTTCGACCGGGATGTGCTCGATGCCCTGACTGGATGTGGCGCGAAACTGGCTTGGCTCACCCTGCATATCGGCGCGGGCACGTTCCAGCCAGTGCGCGTGCATGATCTCGCCGAGCACCGGATGCACCGCGAGCGTTATCTGATTCCGCCGGCCACGGTCGGGGCCATCGCCGCCGCCCGCGCCGCGGGCGGGCGCGTCATCGCGGTCGGCACCACCAGCATGCGCGCGCTCGAAGCGGCGGCCCGGGGGGGCGAGCTAGCCGCCGGCGAGGGCGAGACCGATATTTTCATCCTCCCCGGCTTTCGCTTCCGCGTGGTCGATGCGCTGCTCACCAATTTCCACCTGCCGCGTTCGACCCTGCTGATGCTGGTGTCGGCCTTCGCCGGCATGGAAACCATCCGTCGCGCCTATGCCCACGCCATCGCCAGCGATTACCGGTTTTTCAGCTATGGCGATGCCATGTTCCTCACCCGCGACGACGAGGTGGCCCGCAATGCGGTTTGAACTCCTTTCCCATGGCGCCGGCGCGCGCCGCGGACGCCTGACCCTGGCTCATGGCGTGGTCGATACCCCCGCCTTCATGCCCGTGGGCACTTATGGCACGGTCAAGGCGATGACGCCGGCGTGGCTGGCTGAAAGCGGCGCCCAGATATGCCTCGGCAACACGTTCCACCTGTGGTTGCGTCCGGGGCTGGAGGTCATCGCCGCGCACCGGGGGTTGCACGGGTTCATGGGGTGGGACGGGCCGATCCTTACCGACTCCGGCGGGTTCCAGGTGTTCAGCCTCGGGGCGTTGCGCAGGATCGGTGAGGAGGGCGTGCGCTTTGCCAGTCCGATCGACGGCGCGCGCCTCTTGCTGACGCCGGAAGTGTCGATGCAGATCCAGACCGCGCTGGCTTCCGACATTGTGATGATCTTCGATGAGTGCACGCCCTGGCCCGCGAGCCGCGACGAGGCCGCAAGTTCGATGCGCCTGTCGCAACGCTGGGCGCGGCGTTCGCGCGACGAGTTCGACCGGCTCGGCAACGGCAACGCGCTGTACGGCATCGTCCAGGGCGGCATGTACGAAGACCTGCGCGACGAGTCGCGCGCCGCGCTCGTGGAGATCGGCTTCGATGGCTTTGCCATCGGGGGGCTGTCGGTCGGCGAGCCGAAGGAAGACATGGTGCGCATCCTCGCCCACACCGCGCCCCGCCTGCCCGCGGACAAGCCGCGCTACCTGATGGGCGTCGGTCGTCCCGAGGACATCGTCGCGGCGGTGGGGGCGGGCATCGACATGTTCGATTGCGTCATGCCCACCCGCAACGCGCGCAATGGCTGGTTGTTCACCCGCCGTGGCGACCTCAAGATCAAGAACGCCGTGCACAGGGCCGATGTCCGGCCACTCGACGAGGCCTGCGACTGCTACACCTGCCGCAACTTCAGCCGCGCCTATCTCCATCACCTGCACCGCAGCGGCGAAATCCTCGGCAGCATCCTCAATACCGTACATAACCTCCACTATTACCAATGGCTGATGGCGGAAATCCGGGCGTCGGTCGAAGGCGGCGATTTCGACGGCTTCGTGCGGCGCTTCCATGCCGAACGCGGCGCGGGGCGGGAGCGCGCGGCCGGGTGATGGCGCCGTGCTGCTGGTTTTCAGGCTTGCGCGGGCAGCGCGGTCAGGACATGGCAGGCGCGCCGCATGGGCCGCCGTTTGCCCGCTCCGAAGGGAACAGCCTGTTGCAACCTGGCGCTACGTTTGTTGTCTGGGGTTTGGGCCATACGCGTTTTCGTCCGCTTCACTGTCCTGGAGCATGAACACCAGGAAAACGAGCGGCCCCACGATGGGGATGAAATTGATGAACCACCACCAGCCGCTGCGGCCGGTATCGTGCAGCCTCCTGACGGAAACAGCCAGAGTAGGCAGGATGGCCACGAGGGAAAAAGTGATGAGGAGAGAGTAAACGACCATTGCGATATAACCGACTGCGCGGGAACCATTCATAAGAAACCCGACCGTGCTCATTAGCACAAACGCCGCCATGGTGACGAGGGCGCAAATAAGCATGAACATCCAGTATTCCATGCGCTGTGCACGTCCAGCGAAGGTTGTGTATTTCTTGAAACACACTAAAAACCACTTCATGTCAAGCTCCTTGGCAGACGATGTAAAATCATTCAAGCGAAGAAGGCGGCGTCGCCTACCGTCGCGGTGGCATTGACTTCGCCCGGGTTGGTTTCCCGCACTTCAATAGCCTTCGATTACAGCGTCTTCTGTTTGTTCCAGAAATGCGGGCCGTCCTGGAGGCAAGCTCTGCCGCCACAATCAGGCAGCAATACAAATCCAAATGTTTCACTGACCGAGTGTAAAATGCCGTGTTTATATGAAATCGCATCCCTCCGCTTTCTTCGGGAAAAGCTTTGGAAACGCTGATTAACCCGGAGTTTGCCAAACCAGACCTTGACCGCCATCGCGGCATGAATTGTAAAACAAGCCCACGTCATTCCGCCTCCCCCTCCCACGTCATTCCGCGCGAAGTCGCGGAATCCAGAAGCCGCATGGATTCCGCGACTTCGCGCGGAATGACAGTCAGGGGCGCTTCGCGCCCTTTGTATGCAATGGCACTTCATGGAGTAGGTTATGCCTGTAATAAA
>JAIRNL010000190.1 GCA_031258035.1 Azoarcus sp.
CCCGGAATGCCCGCCGCCTTTCAGAGATTGAAATGGAAAAATGCCATCTGCTCGCTCAGGGTGTCCGCGACGCGGGCAAGGCTCACGGCTTGCTGGCGCGCGTTTTCCAGGTGCGTCACGTTGCCTTCGGCGCTTTCCTGGATGTTCATGAGGTGGGTGGCGATGCCTTCGGTGGAGGCGGACTCCGCCGCCGCCGATTGCGCGATGTGGCGGGCCATTTCGTTGATGACGCCCTCTTTTTCTTCCACCTGCGCCAATCCCGTTTCGGAATGATCCATCGCCTGCTCCGCCATCGTGACTTCCCGGCCCGTTTGATCCATCGCTTTCAGGGCTTCCTGGGTGACGGACTGGATGATGCCCACGATATGGCCGATCTCGCCGGTCTGGCTGCCGGCGCGCTCGGCGAGTTTCCTGACTTCGTCGGCGACGACCGCGAAACCGCGCCCGGATTCGCCCGCGCGGGCGGCTTCGATCGCGGCATTGAGCGCCAGCAGGTTGGTCTGGTCGGCAATCGCCCGGATGCCCCCGGAAACCGCGCCGATCTGGTCGATCGACCTGGAAAGCTGGGTCATGATCCTGCCCGCTTCATCGACGGTATTGACGACGCGGCGCGAGGCTTCCCGGCTCTCCCGCATGCGCGCGATGACTTCGGCGAGCACTTCGCGGGACGCTTCCACCGCCCGCGCCGTCTCTTCCGCGCCGTTGGCCATCGTCCGCGCGTCGTCCTGCAATTGCTCCACGTTGGCGGCAATGTGGTGTACGGATTCGGATTGCTGGGAGGATTGCTGGTGGATGACGCCCATCGCCTTTTCCAGGAGATCGCAATCGCGCCGCACCCGCTCTCCGCCTTCGCCGATTTCCGCGAGCATGACTTTGAGATGCGCCTGCATGGTCGTCATGGCTTCGTACATCCTGCCCAGTTCGTCGGCATGCCGGGCGGGGATGTCGTCGCCCAGGAAGCCCTGCGCGATCCGGTTCATGATGCGTGTCGCGTGTTCCACGCCACCGAGGGTCTGCCTTTGCCAGTGGATGAGCAGCAGGCCGCTCAGGATGCCGCCGACGCCCAGGGCGTGCCCCACCCATATGCCCGCCGCGCTGCCCAGGATTTCCAGCGCGGTCGAGGCAAGTTGCAGGAGCACCAGCAGGGTCGCCAGCCCTATCAGGCGAAAGCGCAGGGAAAGCGGCCGGCGCGCGATGATCGACGGCAGCTTTTCGCCGCTCGCCCCCAGGCGCGCGTAAAGCGCCTCGCTTTCCTGGATTTCCTGGCGCGCGGGTTCGGTGCGCACGGACATGTAGCCGACGATCCGATCGTCTTGTTTCTCCGGCACGATGAGGGCCTTGACCCAGTAGTGATCGCCATTCTTGCACCGGTTCTTGACCATCCCCCGCCACGGTCGCCCGGCCTTGACCGTTTCCCACAACTGGGCGAAGGCCTGCGGCGGCATGTCGGGATGGCGCACGATGTTGTGGTTGTGGCCGAGAAGCTCTTCCCTGGAAAAACCACTCAATTCGACGAAGGTATCGTTGACGTAGGTGATGGCGCCTTTCAGATCGGTCTTGGAAACAACGTAGTGTCCAGCAGGCAGCGTGACTTCGCGCTGGCTGACAGGCAGGTTCTTTTTCATCGCAGGCTGGCTCCGGCTTGAACCCACCCCTTTCGGGGGAATGATTTCGCGCGGTCGAGGCGTCATCTCTTCCGCGCCGTTTCACCCGGCATGCCCGCCGCGGTTTGAAACAGGCATGCCGGTTCCGTCTTTACGGTGAAATCATACCCGCGCCTTTCGCAGGGAAATTCAGTCAAATATCATGATCCGGGGCAAATAGGATTCGTCTTCCCGTGAAAGGTCTGGCAATACCCCGTCCGCGCCTGCCGGTTTTCGGGGCGGGCGCGCGGAAGAATCCCGTTCGGTCACGCTGCCGGAATGGCAGCCAGTATCCCGGTGAGGAGTAGCCAGGCCCGTTGCACGCTGGCTGCTTCGACCCGTTCGTCCGGCGAGTGCGCGCCCTGGATGGTGGGGCCGAAGGAGATCATGTCCATTTCCGGCCATAGCGCACTGAAAACGCCGCATTCCAGGCCGGCATGGATCACTTTCACGCCGGGCTCGGCGCCGAAGGTCTGGCGGTAGACGCCCCTGGCCAACGCGAGCAGCCCTGAATCCGGAGCCGGCGTCCATTCCGGCCCGTCGCCTTGCAGGCGCGCATCCAGCCCCGCCCGGGAAAAGAGGCCGGCGATTTCCGCCGACAGCGCGCGCAGGCTCTCCGCGCGCAGCGAGCGCGCCATGGCGTTGATATGCAGGCGTCCGCCGTCGAGCCGCAGTTCTCCGATGTTGTTGGAGGTCTCGACCACGTCGGGCATCCGCTCGTTCATGGCGCGCGCGCCGTATGGCAAGTCGTGGAGCAGCGAGAGGACGGCGCGCGCCGCCTCGCGGGTCAGTGCCGTGGCGGGCGGCGCGGGGTCGGGCGCGATGTCGATGCGAAGCGAGGCGTCTTCTTCGGGCAGTTCGGCGCGCAATCCGGCCGCGAAGGAATCGGCGTGCGCTTGCAGGCGGGGCGTGTCGGCGAGAAAGAGGCGCGCCACGGCTTCGCGCGGCAGGGCGTTGTGCGCCGTGCCGCCATCGAAGGCCGCCAGCCGGAAATCGACGCCCGTGGCCGCGAGGGTGTGGAGCAGGCGAGACAGCGCGCCGATGGCGTTGCCGCGCCCGCGGTGGATGTCGATGCCGGAATGCCCGCCAGCCAACCCCGACAGGCGCACGGCAACCGCGCGCAGGCCGTCCGGCGGCGCTTCCACGGGCAGGGAGCCTTCGCCGATGACGTCGGCGCTGCCCGCGCAGCCGATGTATAGCTCGCCCCATTCTTCGGTATCGAGGTTGAGCAGCAGGCGGCCGTCGACCGCGTCCGGCGTCAGGCCCAGCGCGCCGTTCATGCCCGACTCTTCGGCCACGGTCAGCAGGACTTCCAGCGCCGGGTGTTCGAGGTCGCTGGCTTCCAGTACAGCCAAAGCCAACGCCACGCCGATGCCGTTATCGGCGCCCAGCGTGGTATCGCTTGCCGTGACCCAGCCGTCGCGCAATACGGGGCGGATCGGATCGCGCGCGAAATCGTGCGCGCTGTCGCCGTTTTTCTGGCACACCATGTCGAGATGCGCTTGCAGCACCACGCCCGGACGGTTTTCACGGCCCGGACTGGCTGGTTTGCGCAGGACGAGGTTGCCGGCGGCATCGACGCTCGCCCCCAGCCCGCGCGCGCGCGCCCACGCCGAGAGTTCGTCGCGCAGCGCGCCTTCGTGGCCGGAAGCGCGCGGTATCCGGCACAGGGTGGAAAAATGCCGCCAGACGGCGGCCGGTTGCAGGGAGGAGATATCCATGGAAAGCCCGCTGCGGGAAAAACCGCGGAAAACGGCGATGACGGAAAGGCGGGGATGTTACTACATGCCGAGAGACTTCAAGAGTTCGTCCTGGTCGGCCTGCCCGTCGCCGGAAGCCGCCTCGCCGCCACCGCGGGCCGCTTCCAGCAAGGCGTCGGGGTCGATTTCCCCGGTATCGAACTCGTTGAGCTGGATGAACTCGGTGCGGTCGATCGCCATTTCGAGGTAGAAGATATTGCCGCGCTCGGTCTGGAAAGTTACCCGCCGCGATTCTGGTTGATCGAGGTGGGTGTCGATGGAGAGCGCCACTTGTTTGGTGAGCGCCAACATCTTGGGCTGGTTCTGGGTGATGTGCGTTTGCAGGTTCCGCGACACTTTGCCGGTGAAGTCGCCGACGATCTGGTTCATCAGCTCGCCCATGACGTTGCCGACGTCGTCGGAGGTGAAGTTGGCGGCGAGATCTTCTTTTGCCATCCCCATGTTGAGCATGTATTGCTCGTAAAGCTCCATCGCCGAGGCGGCGGAAAAATTGATGACCACCAGCCCGGAAAAGCCGCCATCGAAGAGTACGAAACAGCCGATATCCGGCTTGAGGCAGATGCGGGTAATGCGCTGGATCATCCCGGAATAGGCGATCCGGCTCGTGGTGGCCAGGTGCAGCACCTTGACGACGGCATCGCACAACGTCCTGAGGATATCTTCGGTTCCGCACACCACCGGGTAGTCTTTTTCGCTCATTTTCGCCGCCCCCAGTTGAAAGGAAGGGCCATCTATATCACAGGCGCGCGGCGGCGGCGCGGGCAACGGGCATATGCCGGATGAAGAAAGG
>JAIRNL010000184.1 GCA_031258035.1 Azoarcus sp.
CGTGCTGGAGCGGTTCTTTGCGCTCTATTGCACGATCAACAGTTTTACCCGGCTGCATGTGCGCACCGTGCAACGACATGATGAGGAAGTGCTGGCTTGGCCGGCCCGTTCTGGCCAAAGCCTCGTGATTTGATTTCAATAAAGGGAAACGCTGATTAACCCGGAGTTTGCCAAACCAGACCTTGACCGCCATCGCGCCATGAATTGCAAAACAAGCCCACGTCATTCCGCGTCCCCCTCCCACGTCATTCCGCGCGAAGAGCCCCCTGTCATTCCGCGAGAAGAACCCCCTGTCATTCCGCGAGAAGAACCCCCTGTCATTCCGCGCGTAGTCGCGGAA
The DNA here is from genome assembly GCA_031258035.1 of Azoarcus sp. Taxonomy (GTDB): domain Bacteria; phylum Pseudomonadota; class Gammaproteobacteria; order Burkholderiales; family Rhodocyclaceae; genus WRNU01. The sequence continues at coordinate 341 of JAIRNL010000184.1, forward strand.
TCTACGCGCTGCATGGATTCCGCGACTTCGCGCGGAATGACAAGGGGTAGTTCCGCGACTTCGCGCTGCAATGACAGTCAGGGGCGCTTCGCGCCCTTTGTATGCAATGGCGCTTCATGGAGTAGGTTATGCCTGTAATAAACCAAGGTTTCCTTATCTTGAGTGAGACCGTTGGCCCGCGACAGGCACGGATCTTCGCCATGACTTCCGCGCCAGCCATGGCCGGACGGTTTTCCTGCGCTTTTTCGTTGACGCGGGACGGACGCTCTTTCTACACTTCGTCGCGTTTTGAACATGGCAGGACTGCCGATGGCTGGAACTCGCCGGCCACCGGCGCTGTCTGCTCAGATTCCGTAGTTGCGACATGCGCCCTCGTCTCTCACGGCGGCGCGTTTTTTCGATCCACCCCGGAAAGAGAGAGACCTCATGAGCGATTCCCGCATCCAGAATGCCGCGCTGCGCGGCAAGATCATGTCGGCGGACGATGCCGCCGCCTTCATCAACCCCGGCGACAATGTCGGCGTGAGCGGCTTTACCGGCTCGGGCCATCCCAAGGTGGTGCCGCAGGCGCTTGCCCGGCGGATTGCCGCCGCGACCGGGCGGGGCGAAACCTTCCGCGTCGGCGTGTGGACGGGGGCATCGACCTCGCCCGAACTCGATGGCGCCCTCTTCAAGGTCAACGGCGTCTCCATGCGCCTGCCCTACCAGTCCGACCCGGAATGCCGCAACCGCATCAATGCCGGGGATGCGGACTACATCGATGTCCACCTTTCGCACGTGGCCCAGAATGCGGCCTGGGGCCATTACGGCAAGCTCGACGTCGCCCTGATCGAAGTGGTCGCCATTCTCGAAGACGGGCGGCTGGTGCCTTCGACCTCGGTGGGCAACAACCCGACCTGGCTGGATCTGGCCGACCGGGTGATTCTTGAAGTCAATTCCGCGCAAAGCGCCCGGCTCGAAGGCATGCACGACATCTACAGCGTCGCGCTGCCGCCCCATCGCCAGCCGGTTCCGCTCACCGCGCCCGCCGATCGCATCGGCGACCCTTATCTGCGCGTCGATCCAAAGAAAGTGGTGGCTGTTGTCGAGACCGACTGCTTCGACCGCGACAACGCCTTCAGCGCGCCGGACGAGAATTCGCGCCTCATCGCCGGGCACATCCTGGAATTCCTCCAGCACGAGGTGAAAAAAGGCCGCATTCCGCCCACCCTGTTGCCGCTGCAATCGGGCGTGGGCAACATCGCCAACGCGGTGATGGCGGGCCTGAACGAAGGCCCGTTCGATAATCTCACCGCCTACACCGAAGTCTTGCAGGACGGCATGCTCGACATGATCCGCTCCGGCAAGCTCGTCTACGCCTCGGCCACCGCCGTCTCGCTTTCGGCCAGGGCGCTGGGCGACCTTTTCGCCAACATCGACGAATACCGCAAGAGCATCATCCTGCGCCCGCAGGAAATCAGCAACCACCCCGAAATCATTCGCCGCCTGGGCACCATCTCGATGAACGGCATGCTCGAAGCCGACATCTACGGCAACGTCAATTCCACCCATGTGCTCGGCTCGAAGATGATGAATGGCCTCGGCGGCTCGGGCGACTTCGCGCGCAATGCCTACCTCTCGATTTTCATGACGCCCTCGACGGCCAAGAACGGCGCGCTCTCGTGCATCGTGCCGATGGTCTCGCACGTCGACCATACCGAGCACGATGTGCAGGTGCTGGTCACGGAACACGGCCTGGCCGACCTGCGTGGCCTCGCCCCGCGCCAGCGCGCCCGGCGGGTGATCGACAAATGCGCCGATCCCCGTTTCCGCCCCGCGCTCGACGATTACCTTGCCCGCGCGGAAAAAAGCGCCAATGGCAAACAGACGCCGCATCTGCTGGGCGAAGCCTTCGACTGGCACCTGCGCGCGCTGCGCGGTGAGTCGATGTAGCGCGGAATATCGCGGCGGCCTGGCTTCCACGGGATAGCGGACATCTTGCCGCGCACCATTTGAGTACATGGTGCGCGGCAACGAAATACACCGGCGCCACAATTTGATGCGGCAAAAACAGCCTTCAGGGAACGATTGCGCGATCGATTTCCCCGTAAGGCCCTTTCAATCCCGTATTGCCTTCCCATCGCAAACAAAAATATACCGCCTTCCCGCGCTGGCTCTCATCGAAAGCGAGCGTGACCGGGCTGTTCGTATCGAAATCGGAATGCGTGAGGTCCTCCACGCTCGCGGGCGGCGCGTCCAATAAGCCCCAGCGAACCTCGCAGCCATGCGCCCCCTTGGGTTTTGCCTTGTGATTGCTGCCGTTGTCCCGGAAATGAATGGTGATTTGCCGCAATACCGAAGTGTCGATCTTGTCGGCCATGGGAAAGGTCGTCGGCGGCGTCGAAGGCGTGCGGGTGGCGTCGGGAATCGGTACGCCCAGATTGTCGCGGTCGGTGTCCGGGATTTGCGGATTGCCGTCGATATAGGCGCGATAATAGGTGCGACAGGCTTTTTCCAGTACCTTGCGCGTTTCGTCCTTTTCCAATACGTCGATTTTGCCGCGATTGGGACTCTGGCATTTGTCCCAGGCAGCGGCGTAGGCGGCCAGCGGCGCTTCGAGCAGGGCTTGCGGGCTGGGGGTTTGCCATTGGCTGTAGTGGGCCAGGGCATAGTTGTAGAAATTCCTGGCCCATTCGAGGAAAGGGCCGTCGGCGCGGGGGATGTAGTCGGTACTCATGGGTGTTTCCTTTTCAGGTGATGGCGGGGTTTCCCCCGGTGAGGGAAGCCGGGATTTTCGACAGGG
>JAIRNL010000305.1 GCA_031258035.1 Azoarcus sp.
TGATCGACAACTACGACAGCTTCACCTACAACCTCGTGCAGTATTTCGGCGAGTTGGGGGCCGATGTGCGGGTTTTCCGCAACGATGCGATCACGCTCGGGGAAATCGCCGCGAAAAGCCCCTCGCACCTGGTGATTTCGCCGGGGCCATGTTCGCCGGAAAAGGCCGGCATTTCGGTGGCGGCGATCCGCGCCTTTGCCGGGAAGATTCCCATCCTTGGCGTCTGCCTCGGCCACCAGAGCATCGGCGCGGCGTTCGGCGGCAAGATCGTGCACGCGCAAAAACTCATGCACGGCAAGACTTCGCCGGTGCGGCACAACGGCGTCGGCGTGTTTCGCGGCCTGCCCAACCCCATCGTGTGTACCCGCTATCATTCGCTCGCCATCGAGCGCGGGAGCCTGCCCGATTGCCTCGAAGTCACCGCATGGACGGAGGACGGCGAAATCATGGGCGTGCGTCATCGCGGCCTCCCGATCGAGGGGGTGCAGTTTCATCCCGAATCCATCATGACCGAACGCGGTCACGATCTTTTGCGCAATTTCCTCGGCGCGCCCACTGCCTGATACCGGAGAAAAAGATGAGCATCACCCCGCAAGAAGCCCTGCAACGCACGATCGAGCACCGCGAGATTTTTTACGACGAAATGTTGTCGCTGATGCGCCAGATCATGGCGGGGGAACTCTCGCCCGTCATGTCCGCCGCCATCCTCACCGGCCTGCGGGTCAAGAAGGAGACCATCGGCGAGATTGCCGCCGCCGCCACGGTGTTGCGCGAGATGGCAACCAGGGTGCAAGTGCCGCCGCCGACCGATCATTTCATCGACATCGTCGGCACAGGCGGCGACGGTTCGCATACTTTCAACATTTCGACCACGAGCGCGTTCGTGATCGCCGCCGCGGGGGCGCGGGTCGCCAAGCACGGCAATCGCGGCGTGTCGTCGAAGTCGGGGGCGGCGGACGCCATCGAGGCGCTGGGCGCCAGTCTCAAGCTCGACGCCGACCAGGTGGCCGCCTGCATCGCCGATACGGGCATCGGTTTCATGTTCGCGCCGAACTTCCATGCCGCGATGAAGAACATCGCCCCGGTGCGGCGCGAAATGGGCGTGCGCACTATCTTCAACATCCTCGGGCCGCTCATCAACCCGGCGGATGCGCCCAACAGCCTCCTGGGCGTTTTCCATCCCGATCTCGTCGGCATCATGGTGCGGGTCATGGCGCGGCTCGGCGGCAACCATGTCATCGTCGTGCATGGGCTGGACGGCGTCGACGAAGTCAGCCTCGGCGCGACGACGATGGTCGGCGAGCTGAAAGACGGCAAGATCACCGAATACAACATCCACCCCGAGGATTTCGGCATCGCCATGGCGGGCACGCGCAACCTGAGGGTGGAGACGCCCGAACAGTCGATCGAAATGATGCGCGCCGTGCTCGACGACCAGCCAGGCCCGGCGCGCGACATCGTGATTTTCAATGCCGGCGTGGCGCTCTACGCCGCCGACGTGGCCGCCTCCATCGCCGACGGCATCGAGCGCGCGCGCGAGGCAATCGGGCGCGGCGCGGCCAGGGCCAAGCTGGAAGAGTTCGTGCGCTACAACCAGCAGTTCAGGTGAGCCGCGGCAAGACGGCGCACGGGAGAGACATGTATGGAAAACACGGCTTTCCTATACACGTCCCCATCGACATGTATAGAAAAAGCCGCTTTTCTATACATGTCCCCCTGCCTTCATGTATAAAAACCGCTTTTCCCATACATATGAGGCGGCGGGGAGACTCCGATGACGATACTGGTTCCTCTGGAACAACGGTTTTCGCCCGCGCGTTTCGAGACGCCCCGCCTCCTGAAGCAGCTCGTCGCCGCCGCCCGCCCGCTGGCTGAGCTGAAAACCATCGTCGCGTCCATTCCGAACCAGGCCATCCTCATCAGCACCCTCGGTCTCCAGGAGGCCAAGGACAGTTCGGCGGTCGAAAACATCGTCACCACGCACGACGAGCTTTATCGGCACGCCCTGTATCCCGAGTTCGCCGGCGGCTCCGCCGCCAAGGAGGTCGCGCACTACAGCGAAGCACTCTGGACCGGCTTTGAACACGTCCGCCAAAGCGGGTTGTTGACCAACAATCACATCCTGGAAGTCCAGGCGGTGCTGGAAAAGAACCGCGCCGGGTTCCGCAGGATTCCCGGCACGGCGTTGCGGAACAGCCTGGGGGAGACCATCTACACGCCTCCCTCGCCCGAGCATGTCCCCGGACTGATGGCCAGCCTCGAACGCTTCATCAACGATGAGAGCATTTTCCCCGCCGACCCGCTCGTCAAGATGGCGCTGATTCATCACCAGTTCGAGAGCATCCATCCGTTCTACGACGGCAATGGGCGCAGCGGCCGCATCGTCAATGTCCTCTACCTCGTCAAACAGGGCCTGCTGGATATCCCGGCGCTCTATCTGAGCCGCTACATCGTGCAGCGCAAGGCCGATTACTACCGCCTGCTCCAGGCCGTGCGCGACGACGATGCCTGGGAAGACTGGGTGCTCTACATCCTGGCCGCCGTGGAACAGACCGCCCGCGACAGCGTCGGCAGCATACGCGCCATCGGTCGCCTGCTGCTGGAGATGAAGCGCCAGATACGCGCGCAGTACCGTTTCTACAGTCAGGATCTCATCAACAACCTGTTCCGGTACCCCTACACCAAAATCGACTTCGTCATGCAGGATCTTGGCGTCTCAAGACTGACCGCCGCCCGATACCTGGATCGGCTCGCCGAAGGCGGCATCCTGCACAAGCGAAAGACGGGCCGGGTCAACTATTACATCAATTTGCCGCTATGCCGGATACTGGCCGCCATTTCCGGAGAGGACGCGTCGCGCCACGAAGCGGATGGGCGCGAGCAGACAACACAATGAATGACATCCTGAAACAAATCCTCGCCGAAAAGGCAAGGGAAGTCGCGGCGGCCCAGGATCGCCTGCCGCTCGCCGAACTCGCCGCGCGCGCGAAAGACGCGCCGCCCGCCCGCGATTTCGCCGGGGCGCTCACGGCGCGGGCCGGACGGCGACAACCGGCGGTGATCGCCGAGATCAAGAAAGCCTCGCCTTCCCGTGGCGTGATCCGGCCCGATTTCCACCCCGCCGGGATCGCGGCCTCTTACGCCGCCCACGGCGCGGCCTGCCTGTCGGTGCTCACCGACGCGCCGCATTTCCAGGGCTCGCCGGCCTATCTGCGGGAAGCCCGCGCCGCCTGCGCGCTCCCGGTCCTGCGCAAGGATTTTCTCGTCGATCCCTACCAAATCTACGAAGCGCGCGCGATGGCGGCGGACGCCATCCTGCTCATCGCCGCCGCGCTCACGGACGCGCAGATGCGGGAATTCGAGGCCATCGCGGAGGAACTGGGCATGGCCACGCTCGTGGAATCGCACGACGGCGCGGAACTGGCTCGGGCGCGCCGGCTCCGGACGCCCCTGCTCGGCATCAACAACCGCAACCTGCGCACTTTCGAGGTATCGCTTGCCAATACCATCGACCTGCTCCCGCAGGTGCCCGACGATCGGCTCGTCATCGCCGAATCCGGCATCCTGGCGCGGCGGGATGTCGAAACCCTGCGCGCGGCGGGCGTCCACGCCTTCCTCGTCGGCGAAGCGTTCATGCGCGCGGAAGAACCGGGAAAGGCGCTGGCTGATCTGTTCGGGCCCCTGGACGACGCCGGCAACGCCTGAACGATGAACGCCGCGCCTCCCTCTCCCGCGCGCAGGCGGTGGCGCCTGCCTGCCGCCCTCGCCCTCGCTTCCATAACGGTCTGCGCCGCGCTCGCGTGGCTGCTCGCCACCGGATCGGGGTTGCGAACGTTGGCTGCGGTAGCGCCCTATCTCAGCGGCGGGGCGGTGCGCGCCGAGGGCGTGAGCGGTGCGTTGCGCGGGCCGTTCGCCTTCTCGCGCCTGACGCTGGACTTACCCGCGGCGAAAATCGAAATGGACGACATCGCGCTCGACTGGCGGCCATCGGCACTTCTGTCGCATCTGGCTATCGACCGGCTGCGGGTGGCGCGGATCGCAGTTTTCCTCAAGGACACGCCGCCATCCCCGACCCCGCCCGCGCTGCCGGAGAGCCTGCGCCCGCCATTCGCCTTCGCGCTGGCCGCGGAAATCGGCGCGCTGGAAATCCACGGCGCGGATGCGGATGAAGCCGACGGCGCGGCGCCGGTTTTCGTCCTGCGCGAAGGCCATCTCACCCTGGACGGCACCTCGGCGCGCCTTTCCCTGAACCAACTGA
>JAIRNL010000214.1 GCA_031258035.1 Azoarcus sp.
CGGATGAAGGCGCCCGCCGCTTCAGCCAGTCCCGCGATGCGGCTGTGCGGGATGGCGACGCCTTGGCCAAGCCCGGTGGAACCGAGGCGTTCCCGGGTAAAAAGCTTGTCGAACACGAGATCGTGGGCAAGGCCCAGTTGCGTTTCGAACAGGAGACCGGCTTCCTCGAAAACGCGCTTCTTGCTGCTGGCGTCGAGGTCGGCCACCACGTTGGCGGGTGGCAGAAGGGGGGCGATGAGGTTCATGGTGTATTGACTCGCCATGGCGCCCGCTTTCGGCGGTCGTCATGGCGCCGGCTAAGAGGAAAGATGTCAGCGTTCGACTGCGAATTTATGCGAGTCGTGATTGTGCTCGGTGCTTTTTTGCTTGTATTTCTGCACCTGACGGTCGAGTTTGTCGGCCAGGGTGTCGATGGCGGCGTACAGATCGGTGTCGACACTTTCCACGTGGATGTCCTTGCCGCGCACATGCACGGTGGCCTCGGCTCTCTGGTTGAGCTTATTGACGGACAGAATCACGTTAACACTCGTGACATTATCGAAATGACGTATGACACGATCGAGTTTTTCGGCAGTGTAGCCGCGGATGGCCTCGGTGACTTCGATATGGTGCCCGGTGATGTTGAGATTCATGCTAACTCCTCTCTTGTGGATCAAAGCGATTTGCGCAGGCTGACGGGGGGGATGTTGAGCGATTCACGATATTTGGCAATGGTGCGCCGCGCGACCACGATCCCCTGCTGGCCGAGAAGGCCGGCGATCTTGACGTCGGACAGGGGTTTTTTCCTGTCTTCGGCGTCGATCAATTGGCGGATCAGGGCGCGAATCGCGGTCGAGGAAGCCGCCCCGCCAGTGTCTGTGGCAACGTGACTACCAAAAAAATACTTGAGTTCAAACACGCCACGAGGCGTAGCCATGTATTTCTGCGTGGTTACGCGCGACACGGTGGATTCGTGCAGTTCCAATTGGTCTGCGATCTCCCGGAGAGTCAGTGGCCTCATTGCCACTTCGCCATGATCGAAGAACTGCCGCTGCTGGTCAACGATCGCCTGCGAGACGCGGAGGATTGTGTCAAATCTCTGTTGAACATTTTTGATGAGCCAGCGCGCTTCCTGCAACTGGCTGGAAAGGGGGCTGCCCCGATCCCGGTTCTGTTGCAACAGGCTGGCATAGAGCTGGTTGACGCGCAACTTCGGCATGGCTTCGGCATTGATCTGTACCGTCCAGCGCCCGCGGATTTTACGCACCGTCACGTCGGGCAGGACATAGCGGGTTTCTTCGCCCGAATGGCGTGAGCCGGGGTGGGGATCGAGGCCGCGGATCAGCGTTTGCGCCGCGCGCAGCGCCTCGTCGTCGCAACCAGCCAGGCGTTTGAGTTGGGTGAAGTTGCGTTCGGCCAATAGTTCGAGATGTTGTTCGACGACGACGAGAGCCAGGTCGCGCGTGGGCGAGGCGGGGAGGGCGCGCAATTGCAGGGCGAGGCATTCCTGCGGCGTGCGCGCGCCGATGCCGGCCGGTTCGAGTTGCTGGACATGTCGCAAGGCGATGCCGAGATCGTCGTGCTCGAAACCGAATTCGGGCGGCAGCAGCTCGAACAATTCTTCGAGGCTCTGGTACAGGTAGCCGTCGTCGTCGAGCGCCTCGATGATGAAGCGCACCAGCATGCGGTCGCGGTCGGAGAGCGGCGACAGCGCCACCTGGGCGTCGAGGTGGTCGCGCAGGGTGGCGCTCGCCGCCTGGATTTCCTGGAAATCGGTGTCGTCGTCTTCGCTTTTGCTGTTGGTTCCGCTGGGGGTGTTCGACCAGTCGATGCCTTCTTCGTATGAGGCGTTGTCGTCGGCGGGGGCGTTGTTCTCGCGGGCGCTGTCGCCGCTTTCGCCCTGGGTTTCACGCTCGCCGGGCGGATTCGATGGCGTGGCGGCGGAGGCGGGGATGAATTCGCCTGTGTTGCCTTCTTCGCGTTCGAGCATCGGGTTTTCCTGCAGGAATCGCTCGATTTCCTGGTTGAGCTCCAGCGTCGACAACTGCAACAGCTTGATCGACTGCTGCAACTGCGGCGTCAGGGTCAGGTGCTGCGAGAGTTTGAGTTGAAGCGTCGGTTTCATGGGGAATGGCACGCCTCAAAGCTGGAAATGTTCGCCGAGGTAAACCTGGCGAACCTGTTCGTTGGCGATGATTTCGCCGGGGGCGCCGCTGGCGAGCACCCGCCCTTCGCTGATGATGGTGGCGTGATCGCAGATGCCGAGCGTCTCGCGCACGTTGTGGTCGGTAATCAGGACGCCGATGCCGCGTTCCTTGAGAAAGCGGATGATTTTCTGGATATCGAGCACCGCGATCGGATCGACGCCGGCAAAGGGTTCGTCGAGCAGGATGAGGCGCGGCGAGGTGGCGAGCGCCCGCGCGATTTCGCAACGCCGCCGTTCGCCGCCGGAGAGCGAAATCGCGGTGTTGTCGCGCAGATGCGAAATGCCCAGTTCGATGAGCAGTTCGTCGAGGCGCTGGATGATCTGCATCTCTTCCAGATCCTGGAGTTCGAGCACGGCGCGGATGTTCTCGGCCACGGTGAGCTTGCGGAACACGCTCATTTCCTGCGGCAGATAAGAGAGTCCGAGGCGGGCGCGGGCGTGGATCGGCAGATGGGTGAGGCGTGCGCCGTCGAGCGAGATTTCGCCACCATCGCTGCGCGCGAGGCCGACGATCATGTAGAAACAGGTGGTCTTGCCGGCGCCGTTGGGGCCGAGCAGGCCCACGACTTCGCCCGAGCCGACCTCGAAAGAAACATCGTGCACCACGGTGCGCGCCTTGTAGCGTTTGTGGAGGCCGTTTACTTGTAACAGGCTCATCGCGCGGCTTCTTCTGGCTTTTCGCGGAGCACGGCGCGGACGATATCGGCGGCGAAGCCGCGCCCGTGCAGGAAGCGCGCCTGGCGCGCCCATTCGCGCGCATCCGCCGGGGCGGCGTGGAATTTTGCGCGCCACACCGCATGCGCGCGTTCGGTTTCGCTTGCCAGCCCGTCGTCGGCGAGCGCCTCCTCGATCAGTTCGGGCGCCACGCCGCGGCGAGCCAGTTCGTTTTGCAGGCGGGCGCGTCCGAAGCGCCCGGCATGGCCGCGCACCCAGCTCGCGGCCATGCGCGCGTCGGACTGGAGCGACAGCTCGCCGATGCGGTCGAGCACGGTTTCGATTTCTCCGGCGCTGCCATGCGGGGCGAGCTTCCTGGCCAGTTCGGCGCGGCTGTGGTCGCGGCGGGCGAGGTGACGCAGGGCCCGTTCGCGCAGACTCGGCTCGTTCATGGCATGCACGGAAGATGGCGGATCCGGTTTCAGGCGGCGTTGGCCTGTGCCGGCGCGGCGGCGGGCAGTTCTGGCAGGCCGGCGGCGGTGCGCACCCGGTTTTCGATTTCGCGCGCCAGTGCCGGGTTGTTGCGCAGGAATTCGCGCGTGTTGTCCTTGCCCTGGCCGATCTTGTCGCCCTTGTAGGAATACCAGGCGCCGGCCTTGTCGACGATGTTGTGCGCGACGCCGAGGTCGATGATCTCGCCCTCGCGCGAGATGCCCTCGCCGTAGAGGATGTCGAAATGCGCTTCCCTGAATGGGGGGGCGACCTTGTTCTTGACGACCTTGACCTTGGTTTCGGAGCCGACCACTTCATCGCTTTTCTTGATCGCGCCGGTGCGGCGGATGTCCATGCGCACCGAGGCGTAGAACTTGAGCGCGTTGCCGCCCGTGGTGGTTTCGGGGTTGCCGAACATGACGCCGATCTTCATCCGGATCTGGTTGATGAAGATCACCAGGGTATTGGTGCGCTTGATGTTGGCGGTGAGCTTGCGCAGCGCCTGGCTCATCAGGCGGGCTTGCAGGCCGGGGAGCTGGTCGCCCATCTCGCCTTCGATTTCGGCCTTGGGCGTGAGCGCCGCCACCGAGTCGATGACGACGATGTCCACGCCGCCCGAACGCACCAGCATGTCGGCGATTTCCAGCGCCTGTTCGCCGGTATCGGGTTGCGAGATCAGGAGGTCGGCGACCTTGACCCCGAGTTTTTCCGCGTAGCCGACGTCGAGCGCGTGTTCGGCGTCGATGAAGGAGGCGGTGCCGCCGAGTTTCTGCATTTCGGCGACCACCTGGAGGGTGAGCGTGGTCTTGCCGGAGGATTCCGGCCCGTAGATTTCGACGACGCGCCCGCGCGGCAATCCGCCCAGCCCGAGCGCGATGTCCAGGCCGAGCGATCCTGTCGAGACGGTCTGGATGTCGCGCTCGACGCTGTCGTCGCCCATGCGCATGATCGAACCCTTGCCGAACTGCTTTTCGATCTGAGCCAGCGCGGCCGCCAGCGCCTTGGCCTTGTTGTCGTCCATGAGTTGTTCCGTTCCGTTGGAGAGTGAGGGAACGGATTATGGCATAAAGATTGCAGGAACGGCGCGCCGGAAAAGGGATGCGAAAGGGGGTACAAAAAAGGGGGCGGTTCGTGTGCTTGCGGCGCGTGGTTCCGGAAACGGCACTGGCTGGCTTCCCGGAAAGTTCCGGGAAGCCAGCCAGCGGATTTTCCGGGGCGACGACGGCAGCTTACTTCAGCTTCACTTCCTTGTATGGGACGTGTTTGCGGGCCACGGGGTCGTACTTGTTGAATTCGAGCTTTTCGGGCGTGGTGCGCTTGTTCTTCGACGTGGTGTAGAAGTGCCCGGTGCCGGCGCTCGATTCCAGCTTGATCTTTTCGCGGATGCCTTTGGCCATGACCGCCTCCGTTCAATGAGTGGTGGGTTAGATTTTCTCGCCGCGGCTGCGAAGCTCGGCGACGACGACGTCGATCCCTTTCTTGTCGATGGTGCGCAGGGCCGCGTTGGTGACGCGCAGGCGAATCCAGCGGTTTTCGGTCTCGCTCCAGAACCGGCGGTTTTGCAGGTTGGGGAGAAAGCGGCGCTTGGTTTTGTTGTGGGCGTGGGAAACGTTGTATCCCACCATCGGGGCCTTGCCGGTTACTTGACAGACGCGAGCCATTGGGTGCTCCTGAAAGCGTTCGTTTTTCGTGAAACGCCGAAATATATTACAAAGGCCGCCCGGCACGCAAGTAAACGCC
>JAIRNL010000261.1 GCA_031258035.1 Azoarcus sp.
CGTTGAGGCCATTGCAACGTTGCAACGGCTTGCCCAGTATCTGCTGGGGATAATGCAACGTTGCAACGGCTTGCACGATTTTCAGTTGAGGCCATTGCAACGTTGCAACGGCTTGCCCAGTATTTGCTTGGGATAATGCAACGTTGCAACGGCTTGCACGATTTTCAGTTGAGGCCGTTGCAACGTTGCAACGGCTTGCCCAGTATTTGCTTGGGATAATGCGACGTTGCAACGGCTTGCCCGGTATTTGCTTGGGATAATGCAACGTTGCAATGGCTTGCCCGGTATTTGCTTGGGATAATGCGACGTTGCAATGGCTTGCGGCACAAAGGGGGGAAGTCATGAGCAGGATTCCGCGCCTTCCCCTGCCATTCCGCGACGACGCGCGGAATGGCAGGCGCGCCCACCACTTTTGATTGCACCCGCTCCCCACACACGGGTTGACACGCCCGGAACGCCTCCTATAATGGCGAGCTTTCCAAGCGGGAATAGCTCAGTTGGTAGAGCGCAACCTTGCCAAGGTTGAGGTCGCGAGTTCGAGACTCGTTTCCCGCTCCAAGAATTTCTTCCATGGACATCCACCAACGTCCATGGATGATTGAAAAAAGGCCGAAAACTTGTTTTTCGGCCTTTTTTTCGTCCAGCGTCGTCCACTGACATCCGCCTACAACCACGCAATCCAAGGCCGTTTTTGCGCCCATTTTTTGCGCCGCGCTCGCGGCTGATGGACGGCCGTCCAGACCGCTTGTCCGCATAAATGTTTCAATCCAGGCCTTTGCCCTGGATGGATGCATGGGACTAAACACCTACTTCATGCCGCGGATTTGTGTTGCCCCACGTTGCGTCTCGTCCGCACCGGACACCACCTTGAGCGGCACAGCGCCGACGCCCAGCGCGCGCTCGATCAACAACTCGTCGCCCTGACTTGCCAGCAGATCCTGCAATTGACCGAACTCGCCACACCACAGGGATTCGACATCCCTATCGCGCGACACATCGCGATTGGCATCGGTGCTCACCACTCGGACCTGCATACGCGCGGCCTGACCACCCACTTCAATGCCGTACCCGGGCACCGAAGACTTCTTGACCACGACACGACCATCATTGGCCCATGCGGTTTCCATGCCCTCGTGTACCTCATAGCCCAGTTTTACCAGGCCGCCCAGGATCGCGCGGCGCCGCGCCTCGGCCGCTTGTTGCTGCTGGGCCTGCGCGACCAGGGCCTGCCCCGATTCGATCAGGGCCGCCATGGCGGCGATGGACGCGGCGGCACCAAGCTGGCTCACGCGCTCGGCGAAGGCCGCCGCTTCCGACGTGGAATAGGCACTGATCTCGGCGCCCAGCGCTTCCAGCGTCTCCCGCGCTGCGCGCCGCTTGCGAGCCGTGTCGATCGCGCCGGCCAGGTCCAGGGCCAGGCTGTCCATCAAGAGCCGTCCGCGCGCCTCATTGGCCTCTTGCTCCACCGCCAGGAGCCTGGCGGCGAACGCCGCCGCCTCGGCCTGCCCCAGGTGGACGGCGGCTTCGCCGATGTGCCGGTCCAGCCTTGCGATAACCGGATCGCGGTCCAGCGCCGCGTCGGCCGCTTTCCAGGCCTGGACATCCATGGCGGTATCGGAGGAGGAATGCAGGCCCTGGGCCAGGGCTTCTTGCGCCGCGCTGAGCGTCGTGGGAGCGGCGGGAGCCAACAGCGTAAAGGCCTGGGCCAGCACAGCCTCGGCATTGTCCAGCGTCCGGCCCGCGCGCATCCGCGCGAGCGATTCGCCCAACTCGGCCGGAATCGCGATGCCCTTCCCCTCCAGCGCGCGCAGCACGGTCGCCGCGCCATGGCGCGCGTGGCGCCCGCGCCTGGCCGCCTGCTCCGCTTTATCGACCGCCGCCTGCCGCCGCTTGGCAACATCGGCCTGCAAGTAAGCGATCTCGTCCGGCACCCGCTTCTGCAACCGCGCCAGATCATCGGTTTCCATCAGCGCCGCCAGCGACGCGCGGCGCCGCCGGGTCGCGGCAATCTCATCGTCCAGCAACATGCCGCAGCGCCGCCCCTCGGCAACCCAGGACGCAATGGCCTGGTCCAGCCGCTTCAACAAGCCGTCGGCCATCGCCAGCATCTGCTCCCGCGTGACCAGCACCACGACCTTCGGACCGCTCATGCCGCTACCTCCCGAGCCATGGCAAGTTCCACCGCTTCCTTCAAGCGCGCCTTCTCGGCCTCGGGCTCCTGATACCAGGCTTGCGAAGAGACGCGGTGCAGTTTCGGGATCGCGCGGCCCAGCACCGAAGGGCGCCATATTTCCCGGGCTCTGGCACACTTCAACAGCGGATGGCGCGGCGCATCGCATTCGATACCGATCGCATACAGGCCGGTCCCCGGATCGGCGATGGCGAAATCCAGGCCGAAGGCATCGCCCTCTTGCGCCGGCACCGCCGAAACGCCCAGCGTTTCCAGATAGGCAAGTACATCGGCCACGAAGCCATCGGCGGCGTCGATTTGACGCAACCTGGCGTGCGCCCGCTCGCCGCACATCCTTTCCATCAATGCGCGCCCCACCGCAAGCTCGCCGTTCGACATGGCGCGAGCGTATTCCATATAGCCTTGCAAATAGTCGCGCGGCGTGGCCGGCCGGCGTTGCGTGGTCAGCATGTCGGAAATCTCGCGTATCGGCATCGACGTAACCAGCACCACTTTTTGACGGGCGCGCGTCACCGCCACGTTCAGGCGCCGCTCGCCGCCCCTCTGCCCGAGCACGCCAAAGAGGCGCCGGAAGGTGCCCTGGCCATTACGTCCGAAGGTCGTCGAGAACACGATGACGTCACGCTCGTCGCCCTGCACGTTCTCGACGTTCTTCACGAAGACGGCCATGTCCTCGCCGCGGTCCACCCGCTCCAGCTCTTCGCGGTAGGCGTTCCGGAAAGCTTCATCGACTTCGGCGCGCAGTTCCAGCCGCTCCTGGATGAGATCGGCCTGCTTGCGGTTGAAGGTGACCACGCCCAGCGAGGGACGCTGCCCGGCCCCCTGTTGCCAGACCTCGGCCAGGTAGTCGACCACGCGGTCCGCTTCCGCGCTGTTGCTCTGCTGTTCATACCGGCCGTCCACCTGGATCAACTCCAGCGGCCTGACTTCGCGCACCGTGGCATCGGGATGGCGTGCCGGAACGCTCAGGTTGTTCTCGTAGAAGGCCGCGTTTGAATAGCCTATCAACTCACGATAGGCCGAGCGATAGTGGATCTGCAAAGTCGACACCGGCAAGGTGCTGCGCGCCAATTGCAGCAGGTCCGGGCAGTCCTTGATTTCACGCCGGTTCCAGGTGTCTTCAAACCGCTCGCGTTCGTCTTCGGTCGCAGCTTCGTCAGGCAGCTCGCCGTCATAGACCCCGGCCTCGTCGCTTTCCGTCCGGCTCGAAAAGAACGCCGTCGGCGGCATCTGCTTCTCGTCGCCGCTGACAATCGAAAGAGCGCCGCGGAACAAGGTCGGAATGGCATATTCGACCGGCATTTGCGAGGCCTCGTCATAGACGACCGCATCGAACAGGCCCGGCTTCAGCGGCAGCACACGGCTGGCCACGTCCGGATTCATCAACCAGACCGGCCGCACCGCCATCAAGCCAAGGTCCGAGCCCAGTTCGATGAATTCGCGCAGTCGCCTCGAACGCCGGCCCGTCAGGCGCGTTACGTTTTCCCAGGCCCGGGCGGATCCGAGCCGCGAACGGTCTATCCCGTTGCGCAGCACTTCGCGGTTGAGCTCGCGCATCTTCTGGTCGGCCTCGGCCAGGGATCGTATCTTGGCCGCGGTCTCCGTCCGGTCGAGCAGCAACGCCGGATTGTCCTGTTCCATGCGGCGCTTCCAGCCCAGCCTGGCTTCACGATTGATTAAACGCCGCACCGCGGCGTCCAGATCGCCCGGCGGCAGCGCGGACAACGCCTCCTCGTGGCCGCGCATGATCGCGAACACCTCCAGCGCCTCGGCGCTGAGGTGACGCGCCCGGGTCCGGAATTGCTGATAGGCGGCGAGCGTCGGCAAGGCGTCGCCGATCCGGTTCAAGGGCGCCTGGTAACTGACATTCCGGGCGATGGCCTGGCGGCAGGCCGCCACCAACTCGGGCGACAGCGACGCTTCCAGCGGCGCCAAGGCCGCAAGGCTGTGCAGGCGGACGTTATGGCGCACAAACGCCGCCTCGAAGCCGTCGAGCAGTTGCTTGACCGGTCCGCGGTCGCCGGTCATGACCACCGACTCGAACTCGTCCCCGCGCGGCGCAACCGCGAGATGCTGCGCAAGTTCGCGGATTTCCTCAAGCTGGCGCAAACGCATGAGGCAAGCGTCGGCCAGGCCCGGCACCTCGGTCGGCGCCACCTCCCCCAGGCCAAGCTCGCGGCTCATCCGATTCAGGCTGGCGCGCAGCGGCCGCAAACCCTGCTCCAGCCGGCTGGCAGCCAGGAGCTTGAACAGGCCCTCATCGCCCTGGACTGCGCCGGCCGACTTGAGAAAAGCCATCAGGCTGCCACGACGCAGGTAGCCGAGCGGATTCAGGCGGGACCAGAAGCTGGGCGGGCGCGTCGCCAGCGCGGCCTTGGCCTCCAGACGATCCAGTTCCCGATCGTTCAGGCGCGCGACGGCGGGCGACAGCACTGGGTCGTGATCGACGGTCCCGCGCGCCAGCAGCTCGCGGTGCAGTTCGCCCAAGGCCACATACAGGCGCTGCCCCTCGGCGTCGGGATTGCCGACAGGCCGGAACAAAGGCAGCCATTGCGCCAGGCGCTTGCGCTGCGTGTCGTCCAGGGCGACGAGACGGCTGGCATTGACGTCCAGCCAGGCCCGATAGGGCGCGGGGTCGTCGATGTCGAAGCGTGCGGGATGCGCGGCCAGCGTTTCGACGCGAACGCGCTCGGCCTCGCGGAAACCGGCGAACAGCGCATTGAAGCCCTCCAGCGCCGCCGCGTCCGCCGCAAACGGCAGGAGCTGCGCCAGGGCGCTGCCCTCGAACTTCGCCGGCAGCCAATACCGTGCCAGCGACGAGCACTGCTCTTCCAGCGTCGCCAGCGCCGAGATATCCAACGCCGCGAGCCTGCCGCGCAGCTGCGGCACACTGACGGGCGGCGTGCCGGCCTCAAGCCGGATCAGCTCGCCGAGCAGGCTCCGGAAGCTCAGGCCCGTCAGCTCGTCGACCTGATGCAACGCCATGTGTTGCCGGTCGAGTTCGCCCTCCAGGGCTTCGATCCGGGCTGCCATGCGTTCGCGTTCGCGTTGCCGTCTCCGACCGTGATCGAACGACGTGTCGCGCCGAATGGATTCCAGCTGTTCGCGCACGGCGCGTATCGTCGGCTCCCTGTCCTTGTTCACATCGTTGACCATCACGACGCGATCGCCCAGGCCTTCCGCGACCAGGCGCTTGTGCACCACTTCCAGCGCCGCATGCTTTTGGCAGATGATCAGGAGGCTCTGGCCGCGCCCGATCGCGTCGGCGACCATATTGACGATGGTCTGGCTCTTGCCCGTGCCCGGCGGGCCTTCGACCAGCAGGCCCGGCGCCTGCCGCGCTTGCAGAATCGCCGCTTCCTGCGAAGGATCGCTCGCCACCGTCAGGTAGCGGTCGATCTCGGCGGACGCCGCCAAAGGCGCTTCGTAGGCCGATTTATCCTTGAGCCGCAACATGGATTCGAGCGCCGTGCCGGAAGGCGACAGCTGCTTGAGCTGGCGCAAGTCCTCGCCGATGGCCTGGCCCGCGAAATCCACATGGAACAAGACCGCCGCGCTGGCGATCCGGGCGCTGCCGGCGGGCATCTCGATGTCGAGCGGCGGCAACGCGCCGAGCTGCCGGCCCGCCACATCGGCCAGCAGGCCGAACGCATCGACGACATCGCCCGCCTTCAGCGCCGAGCGCCCCAACACCTCATCGGCCGCCGCCCGCCAGGCCTTGGCCGCCTCCCGGCCCAGCAGGCCTTCCAGCGCCGGGTTCAGGCGGATTTCTTCGCGCTCGCCGTCAAAGGCCAGGGACACCTGTCCGCGGGTGCCCAGTTCCATCAACAGCTTGATCGGCCACAGCAGAATCGGCGCGATACGCGGACGGATAGAACCGCGGGACTCCTTGTGCAGCAAGAAAGGAAAACCCACGTACAGGCCGTCTATTCCGGTATCGCGCTTATAAAGCGAGGTCTGCCGATACAGCGTGTGCAGGCGGTTCTCCAGCATCGGCGCCGCGCTGAACACGGCGGGATCCACCGGCACCGGCTGGGCGCCGCGCGCCACCAGATGATCGAGCAAGGCGCCGCTGCCGCCGCGTTCGCCGTTCAGTTCGCTCAAATCGATACGGCCCGTGGTCTTGCCTATGCTCATCCGCATCAAGGGGCCGCGCAGCACCGTGGTCGCCACCTTCTTCTCGAAGAAATCGAGCACCTGGGCCACATACTGCTGCTTTTGCGGCTCCAGCCATTGCTCCGGCGGCACCGACAGCAGGACAAGCACCTGATGCAGGGGCAGGCGACGCTCAAGGCGGAACCGGTCCGCCCAATCGTCCAGCGTCTGGTTACCCGTGCGTGCAAACCCCGCGATCCGCTCGTCGACGGCGCGGAACAGATCGGCGCGGGACAGCGCCAGCGTCGCGCGCGCCGCGTCGCGCTCGTACAGCGGAATGCTCTCGCGTTGCGCCACCTCGGCCGCCTGGTCGAGAATCTCCTCGGCCGAGCGGAACTGCGAAATCGAGGCGCTCAGCAGGACGATCAGGTCTTCCTCGCCGAGGGCGCGCCGCTCGGACAGGGACAGCAAGCCCGCGTGCTCGGCGTCCGGCAGCAACAAGCGCCGCGCTTCCCATTGCGCCGCCAAAGAAGCGCGCGAGGTCGACAGCACCGCAACCCGGACCATATCTTCATCGAGAGCGATGTCCAGATTCTTCGCGCGCTGCCGCACTTGCTCCGCGCGCGCGCGGAGCCGGGAGATCCAGCTTTCGGTATCCAGCTTTGCCAGAAAATCCGGGATCGGGCCGGTCACCAAGTCGTAGGCCTCCAGGGGATTTTGCAGCAGCCAGCCCGGCGTGACGATGTCGCCGCGCAGAATCAGCGGCATGTCGGGATTCAAGAGCTTCAACGCAATCATCAGGCGGTCGTCGTCGTCGACGCCGTCCAGCTGCATGGCCTGCCGCAGTCCGGCCAGTGTTCTGGCGCTGGCGCCCGCCTGTTCCGCCCAGGTCAGCACCACACCGCGGTTCAGATGGTCGCGGGCCTCTCCCCAGTTCTCGCTCTCCGCCGCGGCCAGGGCGAACACCGCCGGCCGGTGGAATTGCCGCTTGCCCAGGGCGATGGTGGCGCCCTCCTCGACATCGGCCTCTATCTGGCTTGCCGAAGGCGCCGCCACCGGCTCGCCGTCCAGCCAGGCCTTGACCTGGGGCCATTGCCAGCGCTCGTGCCGGTCGCGGGCGAGGAGCCCGCGCAGCAGAAAATGCAAAGAGGGATCCAGGTCATCCGGCAGCGCCACCCCGTTGGCCAGCACGTGGATCAAGAAGGCATGCGGATTGATTCCTTCAAAGCAGCGGCCGTTGGTCAACTGTTCCAGCAGGATCATGCCCAGGCTCCACCAATCGGAAGCCGACGCGACACCGCCCGCGATCGCCTCGGGCGCCATATAGCGCGTCGTTTCCAGCGGCGACACGATATCCAGGTCGAACTCCGACAAACGCGCCGAGCCGAAGCCGCTGATGACCAGGTCCAGCGGGTCGCGGCTGCGCACCAGCAAGGTCGCGGGCCGCAGATCGCGGTGCCGCAACCCCACCTCGGAAAAGGCATGCAGCGCCTGGCCGAGTTCATCAACAATATGCCGGATGGCGGCGGCATCGTGCATGGCGATGCCGAGATCGGCCAGCGTGCCGCCGCTCATTTCCTCGGCGACCTCATACGCGCGGCCATCCCAGCGGCCGGTTGCGATGATTTCCGGCACATGGTCTTTCGGCAGGCGGCGCAGCGCATCGTACACGGCGGGATCCGGCTCCGCGCCCGGACGGTACAGCGTCAGCACCGCCTGGCGGCCCGTATCCTGCTGCCGCGCCAGATAACGTTCGCGCACGCCGTCGGCGCCAGAAATCCGCCGCACCAGCCGCCAGCCGTCGATCCGGGTCTCGCCGGGATCCGCCGCTACCTCGCTGCCGACGGCCGCCGCGCCTGCGACATCCCCGCCGCACGCCAGGCACATCAGGTCGCCTTCGCTCATGGGGTGGCCATTGACGCACGCCAGGGGCGGCCGCGCATCGTCTTCCATCCCGGCCTCGATGGTTCTGACCTCTTGCGGCCGCCATCCATCCGCGCGTATCGGCACCTGCGACAAATCCCAATTGCACTCGGATCCGTGGATCGTGCCGGCGCAGAAGAACTCGTCCACCGATCGTTCAGTGTGGCAGTTCGGGCAATAGCGCATCATGACTGCTGATTCCTGTCTCGTCTGTCTCGCGCCCTGGCGGCGCTGGTCTGGACGTGATGGCCCTGATCGGCCAATAGCTCGCGCAGGCGCTGGAAATCACCGCGTGACGGGATGCCCGCGAACCATACGCTGCCATCGTCGTCGAACATCACGTCAAACGCCTTGGCGCGGCGGGGCAGCGCGGAAAAGCGCTGGCGGCCCAGTGGCGTCAGGCAATGCAAACGCTGGTTGTCGCTGCCGCGCAGCATCAGCGTCTGCGGCGCGGCCATGTCGAAAGGGCCGGAAATCAAGGCGTCGATCAGGCCGTCGGCGGTTGCCAGCACATCCGCCAGGCGCTCATGGGCATGGCCGCTATAGACCAGGATGTCGCCCGCCGACAGGCGCCGCAAACCGCGCAGGAGCGCGAGCAGCGCCTCCGGCTGATCGAAGGGTTCCCCGCCCGAAATCGTGAAACCGTCCGCATCCGGCAACCAGGCCCGCAATTGCGCCAATACCGCGTCAACCTGCGTTTCCCCGCCCGCCGGCGCCCAGGTGTCCACCGAAATGCAGCCCGAACAACGGATGGAACAACCCTGAAACCAGACGCCGATCCGGCGCCCGGGCCCCAGCGTGGTCACGGGAAAATGCAGGCGCGAAATCCGGATATTCATGGGCCGCGCTTTTCCAGTTGGAAGGCCCCCGCGTCGATGCCCGAGATCACGAACCGGTCGCCAGGCTGCGCGTCCTGATCGAACACGCCGCGCGCCAGCGGATTGAGCAAATGCGCCTCAAGTTGATTGCGGATGCCGCGGCCGCCGTTGGACAAGTCGCCGATGCAGCGCTGTTGCAGCGCCGTCCTGGAAGCGTCCGTGATTTCCACGGCGATGCCCAACGCGGCGATGTCCGCCAGCATGGCGCGCACCATCTGCTCGAATATCTCGATAGCGACATCATTGCGGATGAAGTCGAACACGATGATGTTCTCGCCGATGCGGTTCAGGATTTCAGGGCGGTTGAGCACCAGCTTGAAATGCTGCCGGATCTCGCCCAGCACGTTCTTCTGGATATCCTCGAAACTATCGCCCGGATGGACATTCGCCACCCGCTGGCCGGTCTCGTCCTGCCGATAAATGCCCAGGTTGGACGTGAAGACGATCAGCGCCTCGGAAAAATACACGCGATCGCCGCGCCCGGAAGTCAGCACGCCGTCGTCGAGAATTTGCAGGAACTTGTCGAGAAGGCGCGGGTGCGCCTTCTCGATTTCATCGAACAGCACGACGCTGAACGGCCGCTCGCGGATCGCATTCGTCAGCTCGCCGCCCACGTCATAGCCGACGTAGCCGGGCGGCGCGCCGACCAGGCGCTGGTCCGCGTGTTCGGCGCTGAACTCCGACATGTCAAAGCGGATATAGGCGCTTTCGTCGCCAAACAAGAGACTGGTGACTGTCTTGGCGAGTTCGGTTTTCCCCACGCCCGTCGGCCCGGCCAGGAAGGCGACGCCGCGCGGCCGGTTGCCCTTGCGCTGGGAACCGACGCCCGTCATGGCGCGCTTGACCAGATCAAGCATATGCGTCACCGCATGCGCCTGGCCTTTGACGCGGCGGCGGATGAACGCCTCGGCACCGCGGATTTTGTCGCGATCGATTCGCAGCCACGGATCTTCCGTCACGCCGACCTTATAGCGCCGCACCGCATCCGCGATATTGTCGATGGGCACCTCTTCCACGCGCGCCAGCGTGGCGATCGCGTTCATATCGGCCAGCAGCAGACCTTCGGCGCCGTCCACAAAAGCGGATTCGGCCTCGGCCAATCTCTCGGGCGTCGCGTCCCTGGCGCCGGGAACGCCACGCAACAAAGCGCCCGCCAAGGCGCGGCGCGCGGCGCTGTCCGGCCTGGACACCGGAATGTGCCGGATGCGCGGATTCTCGATCAACAACCAATCGGGCAGATCGCCTTCTTTATCGACGATCCAGATCACCGTATTGAAGAAAGGCTTCCGCGCATCTCCCGCGGGACGCGCGGCGGCGCTATGCGCCAGCACCAGGGCCCGGGTGAACAAGGCATGTTCCGCGGCACTCAGTGTTTCGCCGCGAATCGCCAGGCGCGATGCAAAATCGATAATCAGCGCGACCGGCGGGCCCGCCAGGGCGACCAACAGCCCCAGGCAAGCGGTAAGAGCATCGATCCCGCCCGGCGCCGCCCCATCCGCCGGTGTCAGACCCAAGCGGCGCAAGGTCTCGTCAGCGGACTCGGCCGGCACCTGAGCGCTATCGGGCACCGTAAAACCCGTCACGGGATTCCAGACGACTAATTGGGCATAACCGGCATCGCGTAAATTATCGGCCAGAGTGCTGACCAGCGGCTGTGCTGTCATCAACCCAGGCGCTACCTCGCAAGCCTGTAAATCGCGCACATTCCCGGACAGTACGAACTGGCTTTTAAGCGGAAGAAACCTTAGCGTGTCCCGTAACCATCTGGGTTTGACATAGGCAGGCATATTTTGGCAACGACCGCGGAAAATAGAATCAAAACGTTACCATATACCGATAAAACACGCCAACGCGGCAAATAACCGGGACACCATATATCCAAAGCGGGAAAACGGTTGGGTCGGCCCGTCCGCAATTCAATGCCAAATGCCAAATGCCAAGCCCTGCCACTCTTGACCGCGATTTGACGCCCAACAGCTACAGACACCAAGGCGCCATGGCGTGCGAAAAAAAGAGCTTCG
>JAIRNL010000300.1 GCA_031258035.1 Azoarcus sp.
CACTCACCAGCCTGATACGCCATCGGGCGAAGGGCATGATCACCCCCCCGCGACACCGTGGCGGGCTGAACCGGAATGCCGCAGGCCACCGCAACGTCGCACAAATCCCAAGCGAATACCTCGCAGGCCGCCGCAACTTTGCGCGAATCCCAAGCGAATACCGGGCAAGCCATTGCAACGTCGCAAGATCCCGAGCGAATATCTGGCAAGCCATTGCAACGTTGCGTTGGCCTCAACTGAAATGACACCGCCTGTCGGGGCCCCTGCGGCAGGAAAACGGGGCGAGAACACCTGGCTGCACGGGCAACGGCGCACTTCCGGCGCGGGAAAAAACGAACGGAAGGGTAAATTCCGAAAGGCGCTACGAGTTTCTCACCAGCCTGCTAGTGCGGTTTTCCAA
The DNA here is from genome assembly GCA_031258035.1 of Azoarcus sp. Classification (GTDB taxonomy): domain Bacteria; phylum Pseudomonadota; class Gammaproteobacteria; order Burkholderiales; family Rhodocyclaceae; genus WRNU01. The sequence goes on from JAIRNL010000300.1 coordinate 401, forward strand.
AACCTCTAGTGTCGTTTTCCAGGACGGTCGGCACCGTCTTTCAGGACAGCCGCAGTCGCTTCGCCCCAGCCTGGGGGCCGGGAAGTTTCCATTCACTGGCCTGCTGTCGCCTGAGCGCGTTCAGCAGAATCCCGATGGTGGTGCCGTTATGCAGCACGCTGGCTGTGACGGGGGTCAGCAGGCCGAGCGCCGCGGCAGCCAGGATGGCGGTGTTGAGCCCCACGGTCAGTTTGTAGTTGGCCGAGATGCGGCCCAGCGCAGCCAGAGCCAGCGCCCTGGCTTTGGCGACGCAGGCAATGTCGTCTTCGAGGAGCGCGATATCGGCGGTGAGGCGGGCGACATCGGCCCCTTTCTGCATGGCGATGCCGACGTGCGCCCCGGCAAGCGCCGGGGCGTCGTTCACGCCGTCGCCGACGAAGGCGATGCGCGCGCCCCGCGTTTTCATCGCCTGGACGATGGCGGCCTTGCCTTCGGGCAGGAGGTCGGCATGGACTTCGTCGATGCCCAGGGAGGCGGCAAATTCGACGGCGCGCCCGGCGTGGTCGCCGGTGAGCATGACGATTTTCCGGACGCCCAGCCGGCGCAGGCGCGCGACGGTCGCGGCGCTTTCCGCGCGCAAGGTGTCGCGCAAGGCCAGCACGCCCAGGCATTTGCCGCCGAAGCCGATGTAGAGCAAGGTCTTGCCGTCGCGGTGGAGCTGGTCGAGCGCGGCGTGGTGGGCGGAAATGTCGATGCCTTCATCGTCCTCGATGAAATGGCGCGAACCGACGACGACGCGTTGGCTGTCGATGGTGCTGGCGACCCCGTGCGCCACGACGAACTCGACTTCCTTGTGGTTGAAGTGCCGCCCGCTCATGGAGCGCGCCGCTTCGACCACCGCCATCGCCATCGGGTGGAAGTAGTGCTCTTCGACCGAGGCAGCCAGACAGATCAGGTCTTCGGCGCTATAGGTGGTGTCGAACGCGATGGCGTCGGTGACGACCAGCGTGCCCGAGGTGAGCGTGCCGGTCTTGTCGAACACGAAAGTGTCGGCCTGGGCCAGACGTTCGAGGGCATCGGCCCCCTTGACGAGGATGCCGCTTTTCCCGGCCTGGTACATGGCGGATTTGAACGCGACCGGCGTGGCCAGCTTGAGGGCGCAGGCGTAGTCGGCCTGCAATACGGCGGCGGCTCGCCGCCAGTCGGCGGAAATGAGGCAGGAGGCGCCCGCGAGAGCCAGGATCAGGGGCACCAGCCGGTCGGCAAGTCGCGCGGCTTCGAGCTGCGTCGCGCTCTTCGTGGTCAATGATTGCTCGACATAATCGGCGATGCGCGCCACGGCGGTATGCGCGCCGACCTGTTCGGCGTAGATGCACACCCGGCCTTCTTCCACGTGCGTGCCGGAGAGCGCCATGTCGCCGCGCGCTTTCGTGACCGGCGCGCTCTCGCCGGTCATCGTCGCCTCATTGACCAGTGCCGTGCCGGAGAGCACGGTGCCATCCACCGGAACGACGGCGCCGGCGCCGACGATCACGATGTCCCCGACGAGGACTTCGTCGGCGGAGATGGCAAGCTCGCGTCCGGCGCGTTCCACCCAGACTTCTTTGTCGACCGGGTTCAGGAGGTGTTTCAGGAGCTCGTCCGAGCGGCGGACGATGCTGCCTTCCAGGTATTCGCCCAGTTCGAGCATGAAGACGGTGATGTTGGCCGAGGTGGTATCCCGCAGCATGAGCGCAATCCCCACCGCCGCCGCTTCGAGCCCATGGGAGCCCATGCCGTTGTCGCGGAAATCCCGCGCGCCCTTGCGCAGCACGGGCAGGGCGACGCCCGCCGTGGCGAGCAGGCGCAAGGCCGGCGGCAGCAAGGCGCTGCCGAGCAGGACGGCGAGGCTGCCGAGCACGGCGCCGGGCCGGGGACGCCCGGGCGGCGGCGCTTTTACGCCGGGTCGGGTGGTGGCGGCCCCGGCATCCACGGTCAGGGCGAGCAACTGTTCCCGCAGGCGTTCGGCATCCGTCGTGGCGGGATCGAACCGGATGGCCAGCGAACGGGCGGCAGGATTGATGCGCTGTCCGACGACGCCGGGCAATGAATTGATCTGGCGGGAAAGCGACGCGATGCCGTCCGCGCCCGCATCAGCCAGTCCGCCGCGCGGGCAGGCATAGCGAAAACGCACTCGCGCCGCGATCCGATGCACCGTGCGCAATGCGGAAAAGCAGCGCGCATCGGCGCTCATGCCGGCTCGTCGCTCCAGGTTTTTTCCGCTTCGACTTCCGCCTTGATGTCAGCCAGCTGCTCGCGCAATTCCGCAAGGCCGCCCGCGAGGCTGCCGTACAGTTCGACGCCGCCTTTCAGTATCCGGGCGCGCAGATCCTCGTGCGAAAGGACGTAGATCGCCGCCGCGCCCACGGCCGCGCCGAACAGGAATTGCCCGGACGGGCGTTTGCGCAGCCACGCCCCCAGATCGCCGAACAGGCCGTCGCCGGTGTTCGCGGCGCCGGAAACGCCCGCGCGGCGGGCAGCCTTGCGGGCTTTTTTGCCTTTGTTTTTCTTGCTCATGAGAGATCCTTTTATCCAAGTAGGTCAGCCAGTGGGGTTCGCCTTGGCGCGGTCTCCTCGGGCAAGAGCCGCTGCAAAACATGGACGCAGGCAAGCGCGCCCGCGGTCGCCAGCGCCGCCCGGAGGTAACGTCGCCGTTGCAGCGCGTCCGAAGCCAGGGTGGCCGCAGCCAGCACCGCGCCGCCTTGCAGGGCCGCGCGCACGGTGGCGCGATCCAGCCGGGGGCCGCCGCCTCGCGCGACGCTGGCTACGATGCCGCTCGCCAGTGCGCCGCGCACGAAATCATTGCCGGCGTGACGCTGCGACAGCGGCCCGCGCGTCTTCGTTTTTTTCATTCCGGCGTCGTCTGTCTGGGGGGCGCGGCGTCCCCGGCGGCCTCTCCGGCTGGCTCCGTCGCCTGCGCCGGTTCGGCCGCGGGCGTTGGCGCATCGGTTTCGCCGGCAAGCCGGGCGCGCAACTGCTCGCTCGACTGCCGGATCGTCTCCAGGCCGGAAACAGCGGTACGGCGGATTCTTCGGCCGGCATTTTCCACGGCATCGTGCACGCCCTGGCTGGTTTTCGCCCTGCGGACAAGACCGATGGCGGAAGCGCCGACGATGACGCCGGCCACGAAAGGCAATATGGGCAACATGGTTTTCTCCTCACGTAATGATTGCTTGCGGATAAGCCTCCCACAAGCGGTTCAACAATCCCGTGGCCTCCGGCGAAGCTTGGCCCGCCAGCAGGTCGAGCCAGGCGGCATCCGGAATCACCCGGTTATCGTACTCAATGGTAACGGAGCGCGCGAGCTTGTTCAGATGAACCCGGCGGATGCCGGCAACAGCTTCGAGCGCGCGGCCGAGATGTTCGGGCCCGATGCCCGAAGTCCCGATCCGGCGCAATGCTTTCGCGCCGGCATCCAGTTTCAGGCGAACCCGTCCCGGCATCTGATGCGCGATGCCAGCCAGGGCGATGCAGCGCCGCAATGCCTCGATGCCGTCCATGTTCGGGTGTCCTGGTTGCGTCACGACAATATCCTGTTGCGGTGGTAATAAAGGTGCGCCCCCAGACAGGCGACGAACAACCAGCCGGAAAGCGCGTGGGCGCGGCGCGTGCGCCTGTTTGCCAGGACGAGCGCGGCAGCCAGGCCCGAGAGCATCCCGTATTTCGCATAGCGGTTCAGCGCCGCTTCGCGGTGGCGCTCGCCGCGACGGCGTTTGCCGCGCGCGGCCCCGGGGCCGCCAGCGGCGATGCCGTCGATGGCATTTTCCATCGTCCCGGCGGAAATGGCCGCGGCGTCGTAATACACGGTGAGCGAAGCGGCCGCAATGTTGGCATCGACACGCGCGACGCCATCGAGGGCGAGGCAGGCGGCACGCACTCGTCCGCTGTGACTCGCATCGGCGAGCGCCTTGTGGCGGATGCGGATACGCCCCGGAATGCTGGAAACGATCAATGACATGCCATGCCCTTCACCGGTCTGGTTGGCGGGATGAATGAAGAAAGTTGTGAATCTGTTGTCACGACATGAGGCCGGGCCCTTCGCCGTCTCCCGTGGCGAAGGCATGCCTGTCGCTTTCGTTGCGCCATGCGCATCGTCGGCGCGGGTATTATCCTATCCGCTGTTCTACCTTGCCGGGAAGGTTCTTTCCATGAAACGCACTCTGCTCGCATTTCCGCTCCTTGCCGCGCTCGCCCTGCCGCTGCGGGCCGGCGATCCGCCCGTCGTCGTCGACGTCTACAAAAGCGCGACCTGCGGCTGCTGCGGCGGCTGGGAAGCCCATCTGCGCGCCGCCGGATTCACCGTGCGCAGCCATGTCGTGGACGACGTCTCCGCTGCGCGCGACAAACTCGGTATGCCTTCGACCTACGCTTCCTGCCACACGGCCCGGGTCGGCAAATATCTGGTCGAAGGCCATGTGCCCGCCGCCGACGTGCGCCGCCTGCTGGCTGAACATCCGAAAGACGCCATCGGGCTGGCTGCGCCCGGCATGCCGTCCGGCTCGCCCGGCATGACCGGCGCGCCGCAGGACTACGATGTCCTGCTGGTCGCCCGCAATGGCAGGGCGCAAGTGTTCCAGCATCACCCCGCGCGCTGAAAACGGCCAGGATCCGCCTGGCTTCACCCCCCCCACACAGGAAACCATTGATGGCCCAATACGTCATGTCCATGCTCCGCGTGAGCAAAACCGTTCCGCCCGGACGCCAGATCATCAAGGATATTTCGCTTTCCTTTTTCCCCGGCGCGAAAATCGGCCTCCTGGGGCTGAACGGCGCGGGCAAATCCACCGTGCTGAAAATCATGGCCGGCGTGGAAACCGAATTCGATGGCGAAGTCGAGCGCCAGTCGGGCATCTCCATCGGCTATCTGCCGCAGGAACCGCAGCTCGACCCCGACAAGACCGTGCGCGAGGAAGTGGAATCGGCCCTCGCGGCAATCCTGGCAGCGCAGGCGCGGCTCGAAGCCATCTACGCCGCCTACGCCGAGCCGGACGCCGACTTCGACAAACTCGCGGAAGAACAGGCGCGGCTCGAAGCCGTCATCGCCACCGCCGGCGCGGACACCGCGAACCGGATGGAAATCGCCGCCGACGCCCTGCGCCTGCCGCCATGGGATACCCGGATCGCGCACCTTTCGGGCGGTGAAAAACGCCGCGTCGCGCTCGCCCGGCTGCTCCTCGCCCAACCCGACATGCTGCTCCTGGACGAGCCCACCAACCACCTCGACGCCGAATCGGTGGAATGGCTGGAACGATTCCTCCAGCGTTTCCCGGGCACGGTCGTCGCCGTTACCCACGACCGCTATTTCCTCGACAACGCCGCCGAATGGATCCTGGAACTCGACCGGGGCCGCGGCATCCCGTGGAAAGGCAACTACTCTTCGTGGCTGGCTCAAAAAGAAGCGCGGCTGGAGCAGGAGCAAAAGCAGATCGACGCCCACATGAAGGCCATGAAACAGGAACTGGAATGGGTGCGCGCCAACCCCAGGGCGCGGCAGGCCAAATCCAGGGCGCGTCTGCAACGCTTCGAGGAAATGTCGAGTTTCGAGTACCAGAAGCGCAACGAGACACAAGAAATCTTCATCCCCGTCGGCGAGCGTCTCGGCGACAAAGTCATCGAATTCAACGGCGTCACCAAGGCGTTCAGCGACAAACTGCTGATGGACAAGCTCGACTTCGCCGTTCCGCCGGGTGCCATCGTCGGCATCATCGGCCCCAACGGCGCGGGCAAATCGACCCTGTTCAAGATGATCACCGGGCAGGAAAAACCCGATGCCGGCGAAGTCCTCATCGGTTCCACGGTCAGGCTTGCCCATGTCGACCAGTCCCGCGACTGTCTCGACAGCGACAAAACCGTATTTGAAGAACTCGCCGCGGGCCGCGACATCCTCACCATCGGCAAATTCGAGATGCAAAGCCGCGCCTACATTGGCCGTTTCAACTTTAAGGGCGCGGATCAGGGCAAGCAGATCGGCAAACTATCCGGCGGCGAACGCGGGCGGCTGCACCTCGCCAAGACCCTGATGACGGGCGGCAACGTTCTGCTCCTCGACGAGCCCTCGAACGACCTCGACGTGGAGACGCTCCGCGCCCTCGAAGAAGCCCTGCTGGAATTCGCGGGGGCCGCGCTCATCATCTCCCACGACCGCTGGTTCCTCGACCGCGTCGCCACCCACATCCTCGCCGCCGAAGGCGATTCGCAATGGACGTTCTTCGCCGGCAATTACCAGGAATACGAAGCCGACAAGAAAAAACGCCTTGGCGAAGAAGGCGC
>JAIRNL010000306.1 GCA_031258035.1 Azoarcus sp.
CTGGAACTCTACCAGATGATCTACGACGGTTTTGCCACGAGCAGCGAAGTCAGGCGCATGGGCTATAACCGGCTCGTGCGCTATTACGAGCTGCTGGACGCCTCGGAGAATGCCGGTCTCGAAGTCGTGCGCGCGCACGCCGATGTCGAGCGACAGCGCGAACTGGTCGAGCATGCCAAGGAAAACTACGCCGCGCACAAGCAGATCTACGACCAGATCAACAATCGCACCACGGCCGGCGTAAGCCGACGGGTCGACCTCGATCAGGCGGCGGGACGCCTGGCCCTGTCCGAATCCAATCTCCTGACCGAAGTCTCCAACCTGCATGACGTCAGCGCCCGCTATCAGCGCCTTGTCGGCGACCTGCCTGCCGATCGCCTGCCGCCGCTGGCTGGCAGCCTTGGCAACGTGCCCCTGCCGGAGAACGTCGTTTCGGCATTGCGCGAAGCCTATGTGAGCAACCCTGCTTTCAATGCCGCGATCGAAAACGTGCGCGCCAACCTGGCTCTGCGCGACGTGGCCCGTTCCGCCTTCCATCCCAAGCTCAATCTGCATGCGAGCGCGGGAGTCAACCACAACATCAACAACGACGATGACGATCTCAAGGGCAACAGGCGCGAAAGCCTCGTCGAGCTGTTGTTCTCCTTCAACATCTTCCGTGGCGGTTCCGACCAGGCCCGCATCCGCCAGGCTGGACAGGAAGTGGATCAGGCCAAGGATCTGCGTGAAAAAGCCTGCCGCGATCTGCGCCAGACCCTGACCATCGCCTATCAGGACACCCGCAGTCTGGTCGAAAAACTGGGTTATCTCGACACCCACCAATCGGCGATTGCCAAGACGCGCGAAGCCTACCGTCGGCAGTTTGAAATCGGCCAGCGCACCTTGCTCGACCTGCTCGACAGCGAAAACGAGTATTTCGATGCGCGTCGCGCCTATACCATCGCGCGTTACGACCTGCTGGTCGCGCAAGCCCGCACCCTGGCTGGTACCGGGCAGCTTCTGCACACCCTCGGCGTCGTGCGCGAAGACCTGCCGACAGCGCGAGATGCTGGCCAGAATCGTGAAACCGTCGATACAGCCGATATATGCCCGGCCGATGCGCCAACGCCGCTCGAAATCAACAAATCGGCGCTGCTCACGACCGAGGCATCGCCCAGGTAACGGATTGAATCTCGCGCAACGCGCGGTCTGGCTCGAAAATGGCGCAACGCTTTTCGTTGCGCCATTTTTATATCCCGTCTTCCCCGGCGGCCTCCTGATGGCCTGCTGCTTCCATCGTCGCGCCCGCGGGCAAAGTGGCGCGCCGTTTCTTCCCGCATGAGTGCTTCCATTTCCCCCTGCGACCGTGAGTTCGACCCCGCTGGTGCGGGGGAGGGCGCGCCGCAGCGCGTCATGACCGTTCGGCGCGATTACAACACCTGGGTTGCCAACGAAACACTCGAAGACTACGCCCTCAGATTCACCCCGCGCCGCTTCCGCAAACTCTCCGAATTCCGCGTCGTCAACACCGCCTTTGGCGGCGCGGCCTCGTTCCTGGTGCTTGAAGCCGTGGGCGCCACGATGCTGGTCGGCTATGGCTTCATCAACAGCCTGTGGGCGATCCTCGCCACCGGGCTGCTCATCTTCCTCGCCGGCCTGCCGATCAGCCTCCATGCCGCGCGCCACGGCGTCGATATGGATCTGCTCACCCGCGGTTCTGGCTTCGGCTATCTCGGATCGACGCTGACCTCGCTGGTTTACGCCTGCTTCACTTTCATCCTGTTCGCTCTCGAAGCGGCGATCATGGCCTATGCCCTCGAAATGGCGCTCGGCATTCCGCCGGCCTGGGGCTACCTGATTTGCGCCCTGGTCGTCATCCCGCTCGTCACGCACGGCATCACCGCCATCAGCCGCTTGCAAACCTTCACCCAGCCGCTATGGCTGTTCCTGCTCGCCCTGCCGTTTTTCTTCATCCTTGCCCGCGACCCCGACGCGCTCTCCGGGCTGTGGCGTTACCCCGGGGCGGACGGACAGGGCGGCGCTTTCGACTGGCGGTTGTTCGCCGGCGCCATGACGGTCGGCATCGCCCTCATCACCCAGATGGGCGAACAGGCCGACTACCTCCGCTTCATGCCGCCGCGCACCGGGCGCAACCGCCGACGCTGGCTCCTCGGCGTCGTTCTTGGCGGCCCCGGCTGGGTGCTGATCGGCGTCGTCAAAATGATCGGCGGCGCCCTGCTGGCCTGGATGCTGCTGCAAGCCGGCACTTCGCCCGAAAAAGCCGTCGATCCCAGCCGCATGTACCTGCTGGGCTTCTCCAGCGGCATCGGCAATACCACCGCCGCCGTCGCGGCAACGGCCCTGTTCGTCGTCGTCTCCCAACTCAAGATCAACGTCACCAACGCCTACGCCGGGTCGCTCGCCTGGTCGAACTTCTTCTCCCGCCTGACCCACAGCCATCCCGGGCGAGTCGTATGGGTCGTCTTCAACGCCCTCATCGCGTTGCTGCTCATGGAAATGGAAGTTTTCCAGATCCTCGGGCAAGTCCTGGGGCTGTACGCCAACATCGCCATCTCCTGGATGATGGCCGTCGTGGCCGACCTGGTCATCAACAAACCCCTGGGGCTCTCCCCCCCAGGCATCGAATTCAAACGCGCCTATCTCTACGACATCAATCCCGTCGGCGTGGGCGCCATGCTGACGGCCTCGGCTCTCTCCGTCGCCGTTTTCGCCGGACTGTTCGGGCCGGCGCTCCAGCCTTTCGCCCCTTTCGTCGCGCTCGTCACCGCGCTCACCGTCTCTCCCCTGATCGCCTGGGCCACGGGCGGACGCTACTATCTCGCCCGCCCCCCCGCGCCGGAAACCAACACGGAAGAACACTCCGCCGCCGCCGCCACCCCCAGTGACGAACCCCGGCAGTGCTGCATCTGCGGGCAATATTTCGAGCCGGAAGATACCAGCCCCTGCCCAGCCTATCGGGACACCATCTGTTCGCTTTGCTGTTCGCTCGATGCCCGCTGCGAAGACCTCTGCAAACCGCACGCCCGGCTGGCTGCGCAAAGCGCGGCGCTCATGGAACGCTGGCTGCCCGCGCGCCTGCGCGCCTGCCTCGACGCCGGGCTGGGGCAATACCTCCTCCTGATGCTCGCCGCCAGCGTCGTCCTTGCGCTGGTACTCGGCACCCTCTATTACCACGAGATTTCCACCGCCGTCGGCGCCAGCCTTGCCCCCGCGCGGCTCGAAGCCTTCCTGCTGCGCATCTTCATCGTTTTCATGCTGCTTGCCGGCATCGGCCTCTGGTGGATGGTGCTCACCCACAAAAGCCGCCAGGTCGCGCAAGAAGAATCGCGCCGCCAGACCCGCCTCCTCATGCAGGAGATCGCGTCGCACCGCCGCACCGACCGTCAATTGCAAGACGCCCGCCGCGCCGCCGAACACGCCAACCAAGCCAAAAGCCGTTACGTCACCTCCATCAGCCACGAACTGCGCACCCCGCTCAACAGCATTCTCGGCTACGCGCAAATACTCGATGGCGACGAGGCCATTCCCCCGCACCGGCGCGACGCCATCGGCGTCATCAAAAAAAGCGGCGAACACCTTCTCTCCCTCATCGAGGACACCCTCGACATCGCCCGCATCGAAAGCGGCCGTTTCGCCTTCGACATCCGTCCGCTCGCCTTCCCCGCCTTCATCCGGCAACTTGCCGGCATGTTTGAACTCCAGGCCCGCGCCAAGGGGCTGGACGTCGATTTTGAAATCGACGGCGACAGCGCGCTTCCCGCCCTCGTGCGCGCCGACGAAAAACGCCTCCGCCAGATCCTCATCAACATCATCGGCAACGCCGTCAAATACACCCCCGCCGGCACGATCCGGGTGCGCCTCACCTACCGGCGCGAAATGGCCCTTTTCGAGATTACCGACAGCGGCCCCGGCATTCCCTCCGAAGAGATTGCCCACATTTTCGAGCCTTTCGCCAGGGGCGGCGCGCGCGCCGGCACCGCCGGCACCGGCCTTGGCCTGACGATCAGCCGCATGCTCACCGAACTGATGGGCGGCGAGCTTGCCGTCGAAAGCCAGATCGGCGAAGGCAGCACCTTCCGCGTGCGCCTCTTTTTGCCCCAACTCCATGGCGCGCAAGCCGCCCATGCCCTCGCGCGGGAAAAAAGAATCGGCTACCGCGGCGTGCGCCGCCGCATTCTCACCGTCGACAACGAACGCATCGACCGCGAACTCCTGCTCAACCTTCTCGAACCGCTCGGCTTCCAGGTTGGCCAGGCCGCCTCCGGAGAAGAATGCCTCGCCATGGTGGCCGATTTCCGGCCCCACCTCATCTTCATGGATCTCGCCATGCCCGGCATCGACGGCTGGGAAACCCTCCGCCGGCTGCGCGCCGCCGGGTACGGCGACACCCCGCGCGCCGTCATTTCCGCCAACGCCTTCGACAAAGGGCTGGATCACGATATCGAACTGTCCGCCGAAGACTTCATCCTCAAACCCATTTGCGTCGACGACCTGCTCGACTGGATCGGTCGCCGCCTGCAACTCGAATGGGTCAGCGTCGCCGCCGCCGCCCGGACGCCCCCGCCCGCCCCGCCCGCCGCCTCGTCGCCCATTTCCCCCCCGCCCGATGCCCTGCGCGCCCTCGAAGAAATGATCGACCTCGGCTTCGTGCGCGGCATCCTCGCCCGCCTCGACGAAATCGCGGCGCTCGACCCATGCCACGACGAATTCGTCCGCGTCCAGCGCACCCTCGCCCGTCAATTCCAATTCGATGCCATGCGCGCCCTGCTGCGTCGCGCCGGCCCGCCCGCGCCATGAATTTCCCGCCCGACCTTACCGACCCCGCCGCGCCGGGCATCGTCCTCATTGTCGACGATGTTCCCGAAAACCTCACCTTCCTGCACGACGCCCTCGACGAAGCCGGCTATCTCGTCCTCGTCGCCACCGATGGCGAAAGCGCCCTCGCGCGCGCGCGCCAGAGCCTGCCCGACCTCATCCTGCTCGACGCCGTCATGCCCGGTCTCGACGGCTTTGAAGTCGCGCGCCGCCTCAAAGCCGATTTCGCCACCCGCGCCATTCCCGTCATCTTCATGACAGCCCTTTCCGACACCGAGCACGTCGTCGCCGCCTTTGCCGCCGGCGGGGCCGATTACGTCACCAAACCGATCAAACCCCCCGAAGTCCTCGCCCGCATCGCGGCCCACGTCCGCAATGCGCGCCAGATGAAGCAGGCCCGCAGCGCCCTCGACGCCTTCGGGCAGGCCACCGTCGCCATCGACGCCCGCGCGGGCCGCCTCGTCTGGCAGACCCCGCTTGCCCGCCAGCTGATCCGCGCCTGGTTTACCCCGCCCGCCGCCACCGGCAATGTCGGCGGCTTTGAAGAAGCCCCGCCGCAGCTCCTCGCCTGGGCGCACGCCGCCCGACAGGCGCGCCAGGAACGGCGCGACCCCGTGCAACGGGTCGCCGCCGACGGCTCGCGGCGGCTGCTCGCCTCCTTCCACGACCAGGGGAGCGACGAAGCCTGGCTCGTCGTCCTGCGCGAAGAAAACGACGCCCGCGCCCTTGCCGCGCTCATGGAAGCCTTTCACCTCACCACCCGCGAAGCCGAGGCGCTCTACTGGGTCATCCGCGGCAAGACCAACCGCGACATCGGCGACATCCTCGGCGCCAGCCCGCGCACCGTGCACAAGCACCTGGAACATGTGTTCGAGAAACTCGGCGTGGAAACGCGCACCGCCGCTGCCGCCATGGCCATGGCGAAACTGCGCGACGCCCCCTGAGCCCCGCTTCCCGGATGACGACACTGAAAATGGGGTAGATTTGCGCGTAACCCCCCCGGAGCGGAGGAACCCCCGGCCCGTGGCCCGTGGCTTTTCCCGCCCCACCACAAGGAAACCACTGTGTTCAGACTGTTCGAGAAAACCGTCGATCCCTACCCCGGATCGCCCCCGCCCGCGCCGCCGCGCGGGTTTTTTGCTTTTTTGTGGCAGGGCACCGAAGGGACGCGCGGGCTGATCGTCACCATGATGTTCTGCACGGCGGCGGTCGGCGCTTTCGAGGCGCTGCTGTTCGCCATGCTCGGCAAAGTAGTGGATTGGCTCGCCGCCGTCGAACCGGCGCGGCTGTGGGCGGAAGAAGGGCATCGCCTCCTGTGGCTGGCGGGGCTGATCGGGGCCAGCGTCGTGGTGGTGGCCTTGCAGACCCTCATCAAGCACCAGGCGCTGGCCGGCAATTTCCCGATGCGGCTGCGCTGGAACTTCCACCGCCTCATGCTCGGGCAGAGCATGAGCTTCTACCAGGATGAATTCGCGGGTCGCGTTTCGGCCAAAGTCATGCAGACCGCGCTGGCTGTGCGCGATACCTGCTTCATCATGACCGACATCCTGGTTTTCGCCGCGATCTATTTCGTGACCCTGATGGCCATCGCCGGCGGCTTCGACGGCTGGCTGCTGCTCCCCCTGTGCGGCTGGCTGGCCTGCTACATCGGAGCGTTGTGTTATTTCGTGCCGCGCCTGGCGCGCGTCTCGAAAGCGCAGTCCGATGCCCGCGCCTCGATGACAGGACGCATCACCGATGCCTACGCCAATATCGCCACGGTCAAGCTTTTCTCGCACGCCGGGCGCGAAGCGGGCTACGCGCGCGAGGCCATGCAAGAGTTCCTGGTAAACGTGCATGGCATGATGCGGCTCGTGAGCGGCATCCAGGTGGTGCAGCACGCAATGTCCATGGGCCTGATTCTCGGGACGGCGGCGACGGCGCTGTGCCTGTGGACGGAGGGCGCGATTGGCGTGGGCGCGGTGGCGGCGGCGACGGCGATGGCGCTGCGGCTCAATGGCATGTCGCACTGGATCATGTGGGAGATGGCGGCGCTTTTCGAGCACGTGGGCACGGTGCAGGATGGCATCAATACGCTTTCACGCCCGCCCCAGATCACGGATCGGCCCGATGCCTGCCCGCTCGCGGTGACACGCGGCGAAATCCGCTTCGAGCAAGTCGATTTTTCCTATGGCGCGGGAAAAAAAGTGATCGACGATTTCAACCTGACGATTCATTCCGGCGAAAAGATCGGCCTCGTCGGGCGTTCGGGCGCGGGCAAATCGACCATCGTCAACCTGTTGCTGCGTTTCTACGATCCCGAAATGGGCCGCATCCTGATCGACGGGCAGGACATCGCGGCGGTGACGCAGGACAGCCTGCGCGCCCAGGTCGGCATGGTGACCCAGGACAGCTCGCTGCTGCATCGCTCGGTGCGGGAAAACATCCTTTACGGGCGTCCCGAAGCCAGCGAGGAACAAGTGATCGCCGCGGCCCACAAGGCCGAGGCGCACGACTTCATCCTGACGCTGGGCGATCCGAAGGGGCGGCGCGGCTACGACGCCCATGTCGGCGAGCGTGGCGTGAAACTCTCCGGCGGCCAGCGCCAGCGCATCGCCATCGCGCGGGTGATGCTGAAGGACGCGCCCATCCTGCTGCTCGACGAGGCGACCAGCGCGCTCGACTCCGAAGTCGAAGCGGCGATCCAGGAAAGCCTGTATCGCCTGATGGAAGGCAAGACCGTGGTGGCGATTGCCCACCGCCTGTCGACGATCGCGGCCATGGATCGGCTGATCGTCGTCGACCGGGGCCGCATCGTCGAAGAGGGCGGGCACGGGGAGCTGCTGGCGCGCGGCGGTCTCTACGCGCGGCTCTGGGCGCGCCAGAGCGGCGGGTTCCTGGGCGACGAGCCGGTGGAAGAAAGTCCATCTGGCCGCCATCGGGCGTGAGTTATTCCCGGCAGGGCAGGCATTCCCAGGCAGGGCAGGCACAGGGGCCTGCCCCGACATTGCGTCCCGCGCGGCGGCCTGATCGCTGGGCACGCCTATTTTGGTAGGGGCAGGCCCCCGTGCCTGCCCCCGCTCATTTCGCCAATCATGGGTATTTTGAAAACACCCTCTTGGCCTCCCCCGCCTTTCTCACGAGAGGCCGAGCCGGATCATCGCCGTTCCCGAATCCCTTCCGCGAGCCTTGCGCCATGCCCGAAATCACCCACTACCGGCTCACCGTCCAGGTGCCCGTACAACACGCCGAAACCCTGAAAAACGCCCTGTTCGCCGCCGGCGCCGGTTGCTATGACGGTTACGACCGCTGTTGCTGGCAGGTGCTCGGCGATGGGCAATTCCGCCCCCTGCCCGGCG
>JAIRNL010000004.1 GCA_031258035.1 Azoarcus sp.
GTGGCGCGATCCGCCGAGCAGGTCGCTGAACCAGCTCGTGACACGGGTGATGACGCTGGGCGCGACGGGCGCGGCGGGCGGCGGCTGCTGTGGCGCTGGCGCTGGCGGCTGCGACGGGCCGAGCCCCTTGACCACGGCTTCCTGGCGCGCGGCCTTGTCGCCGGCGCGTCCATTGTCGGCGGTGTCTTCCTCGCCCGGCTGCTGCACCATCTGGTAGCTGGCCAGCGTGGTGTCGTCCTGGTTGAGCTGGTCGTGGCGCAGGCGCGTGATTTCGTGCGCGGGGGTTTCCATGTGCCGGTTGGGCACGATGATGAGTTGTATCTTGTGGCGGAATTCGATGCGCGCGATATCCGTCCGTTTTTCGTTGAGCAGGTAGGTGGCGACATCGACCGGCACTTGCAGATGCACGGCGCCGGTGTTTTCTTTCATCGCTTCTTCTTCGATGATGCGCAGGATGTGCAGGGCCGAGGATTCGGTGCTGCGGATGTGGCCGGTGCCGGTGCAGCGCGGGCAGGTGATGTAGCTGGTTTCAGCCAGCGCCGGGCGCAGGCGCTGCCGGGAGAGTTCGAGCAGGCCGAAGCGGCTGATCTTGCCGGCCTGCACGCGGGCGCGGTCGTGGCGCAGGGCGTCGCGCAGGCGGTTTTCGACTTCGCCGCGGCTCCTGGCCGAGTCCATGTCGATGAAGTCGATGACGATGAGGCCGCCCAGGTCGCGCAGGCGCAACTGACGGGCGATTTCCTCGGCGGCTTCGAGGTTGGTGCGCAGCGCCGTTTCCTCGATGTCGGCGCCCTTGGTGGCGCGGCCCGAGTTGACGTCGACGGCCACCAGCGCCTCGGTGTGGTCGATGACCACGGCGCCGCCGGAGGGGAGTTCGACCTGGCGGGAGTAGGCCGATTCGATCTGGTGCTCGATCTGGAAGCGCGAGAAAAGCGGCACGTCGTCGCTGTAACGCTTGATGCGGTTGACGTTGGCCGGCATGACGCGCTCCATGAACTGGCTCGCCTGCTCGTGGATGTCGTCGGTATCGACGAGGATTTCGCCGATGTCGGGTTGGAAGTAGTCGCGGATGGCGCGGATGACGAGGCTGCCTTCCTGGTAGATGAGGAAGGCGCCGCTCTGGTCGCGCGCCGCGTTTTCGATGGCCGTCCAGAGTTGGGCCAGGTAGTCGAGGTCCCACTGCAATTCTTCGGCGCTGCGGCCAATGGCGGCGGTGCGGGCGATGAGGCTCATGCCCTGCGGCACGACGAGTTGGTCCATGGCTTCGCGCAGTTCGGTGCGCTCTTCGCCCTCGATGCGGCGCGATACGCCGCCGCCGCGCGGGTTGTTGGGCATCAGCACGAGGTAGCGCCCGGCGAGCGAGACGAAGGTGGTGAGCGCCGCGCCCTTGTTGCCGCGTTCGTCTTTTTCGACCTGGACGATCAGTTCCTGGCCTTCGCGCAGGGCTTCGCGGATGCCGACGCGGCTGCCGACGCCGGTCTGGAAGCAGGCATGGGCGACTTCCTTGAGCGGCAGGAAACCATGCCGTTCGGCGCCATAATCGACGAAGGCGGCTTCGAGGCTCGGCTCGATGCGGGTGATGACGGCTTTGTAGATGTTGCTCTTGCGTTCTTCCTTGTTGGCCGATTCGATATCGAGGTCGATCAGTTTTTGACCGTCTACGATTGCGACGCGGAGTTCCTCGGCCTGCGTCGCGTTGAAAAGCATGCGCTTCATTGTGGGTCGTTCTCCCGCGCCAAAGGCACACGGGCAGGCACGACCGGCGCGCGCCATCGCGCTGACCGGGGTTCAGGAGCGGTTGTATCTGGCTGCTTTCGTTCCGGAGTTCATTTTTTGCCGTGATGGGTTGGCTGGTCGTTTTTTCGCTTGTTCCCGCCGGGGCCGGCGGCGTCGATTTCCGGCGTCGGCCTGTGCGGGCGGGAACGTTGGATCCTGCTGATGTGTTGCGTATTGCGCGTCTTGTATCCAGCCGCATGGGCTGGATGGGTGTGTCGGAAAATGTTTATGCGCTACCATCGCCGCCTTTCAGCAGGCATGACTCGCGCGAGCGGTAAGCCAGGGAACGTGTTCGGGCTCGAAGCGTTGTCCATGATCCGCCGCCTTCTGGCGCGCGGCATGGCAAGCGCAACCGGCTTATCAGCGCGCGAATTATATTCACGATGATGACGCAAGGCAAAACAAATACGGTCCGTCACGAACGAATAGCGGAATCCGCCGCGGGCCAGCGCATCGACAATTATCTGTTGCGCCTTGCGAAAGGCGTGCCGAAAAGCCACGTTTATCGCATCCTTCGCGGCGGCGAGGTGCGGGTCAATGGCCGCCGGGTGCGGCAGACGTATCGTCTCGCCATCGGCGACGAGGTACGGATTCCGCCGCTGCGGACAGCCGGCGCGGACGCCGTCGCGCGGCCCGTGCCGCCGGGCAGGCCGCTGCCGGTGGTGTTCGAGGACGAGGCCCTGGTGGTGGTGGATAAGCCCGCCGGTCGTGCCGTGCATGGTGGCAGCGGCGTGAGTTTCGGCGTGATCGAGCAGTTGCGCGCCCAGCGTCCGGGCGCCGGCATGCTCGAGCTTGCGCACCGGCTCGACCGGGAAACTTCCGGCTTGCTGATCGTGGCGAAAAAGCGTTCGGCGCTGACCGCATTGCACGAGATGATGCGGCAGGGCCGCGTGGAAAAACGTTATCTGGCTCTCGTCGCCGGGCAATGGCCGAATCCGCTGCAACATCTCCGCGCGCCGCTTGCCAGGTACCTCACCGCCGGGGGCGAGCGCCGCGTCAGAGTGTCCGACGACGGCAAACCGGCGCACAGCATCGTGCGCCTGCTCAAACGCTGGCAAAGGTTCAGCCTCGTCGAAGTCGAGCTGAAGACCGGGCGTACCCACCAGATACGGGTGCATCTCTCGCACGCCGGCTTCCCGCTCGCGGGCGACGACAAATATGGCGATTTCGCCCTCAACGGGGCGCTGGAAGGCGAGGGGCTGCGGCGGATGTTCCTCCATGCCGCGCGGCTGGTTTTCGCGCATCCGCTCGGCGGCGCGCGGCTGGCCTTCGATGCGCCGCTGCCGCCGGAACTCCAGGGCTTCGTCGCCCGTCTCGACGCACAGGAACCCGTCGCATGAATACAAGATTCGATCTCATCGTTTTCGACTGGGACGGCACGCTGATGGATTCGACCGCGGCCATCGCGCGCTCGATCCAGGCGTCCTGCCGCGATCTGGGCTTGCCCGTGCCCGACGACGAGGTCGCGCGCCACGTCATCGGCCTGGGGCTTGCCGAGGCGCTCCATTACGCTGTCCCCGCCCTCCAACCCCAGGATTACCCGGCGATGTCGGCGCGCTACCGTCATCACTACTTTTCGTTGTGCGAAGATCTCGCCCTCTTTCCCGGCGTTGCCGATCTCTTGGCTTGGCTTACCGGGGAGGGCCGCCTGCTTGCGGTGGCAACGGGCAAAAGCCGCCTGGGCCTCGCCCACATCCTGGAACATTCCGGTCTCGGCCCGCTTTTCCACGCCACGCGCTGCGCCGACGAATGCTTTTCCAAACCGCATCCGGCGATGCTCGAACAGTTGATGGACGAGCTGGGCGTCGCGCCCGAAAAGACGCTGATGATCGGCGACACCACGCACGACCTGCAAATGGCGAGGAACGCGGGCGTGGCCAGCGTGGGGGTCGGCTTCGGCGCGCATCCGCTCGCCCGCCTGCGCGCCGAAATGCCGCTCGCGTGCGTGGAGACGCCGGGAGAACTGGCTGCGTGGCTGAAGGCGAATGTGTAGAGGGGAAGGCGGATGAATCGCCCGTCCTGAAGGTTTGGGTTCGCGCGACGTTGCGCGGGGCTGCCAAAGCGAAAAGCCCCGCCGCGGCGGGGCTTTTCCTGGCCGCCGGGGAGGGCGGCCGTTTTCGGCGGCGGGGTCAGGCGCCTTTTTTCACCCATCCCATCGGCTTGCCAAGGGGCAGGATCTGGCGACCGAAGAACGTGTTCAGGAAGATCGCGCCCGAACCGTAGAAGCCCAGCATGGA
>JAIRNL010000022.1 GCA_031258035.1 Azoarcus sp.
CATCAGCACGCCCTTGGGGATGCGCCCGCCCAGTTTCTGGAATTTGGAGGGATCGCGCAGGAATTCGACCAGTTCGCTGACTTCTTCCTTGGCTTCGTCGCAGCCGGCGACATCGGCGAGTGATCGAATTGGCGCTCTCGTCGATCATGCGCGCCTTGCTCTTGCCGAACGAGAAGGCGCCGCCCTTGCCGCCGCCCTGCATCTGGCGCATGAAGAAAACCCATACGCCGATCAGGAGCAGCATCGGGAACCAGGACACGAATACGCTGGTGAAGAAGGATTCGTTCTTCGGCTCCGTCACCTTGACCGACACCCCGTAGCGCATCAGGTCGCCCACCATCCACATATCCAGGATGCCGGGGGTGACGACCGTGATCGGGCGTCCGTCCTTCGTCGTCGCTTTCAGTATTCCGTCGCGGTCGACCGTGACCGCGCCGATCCGCCCGCCCTTGGCCTCTTCCATGAACCTGGAGTATTCCATCGGCGGCGACGATGGCTGGTACGTGCTGAATTGATTGAATATGGTCAGCAGCACGACGCCGATGACGACCCAGAGCGCGAGATTCTTGAAAAGATTGTTCAACGTGATACCCCGAAAGCCCGGAATGGGCACACAAACCCGAAAGGGCCGATTTTAGAGGCGATCCTTCCGACCGGTAAACCAATATCCCAATATTGTCGTTATTTATCACGTCCGGCACATGTCGCCTGCCACGGATGTCAGGGACGCGGCTGGCTGCCCAGCAGGTAGACTTCGGCGCTGCGGGCGCGCGACGCTTTCGGCTTGCGCGCCTGCACAACCAGGAAGTGTCGCGCCATTTCCTGGCGAAACGCCACGAACCCTTCGCCCTGGAACGCCTTGACCAGGAAATGCCCCCCCAACCGGAGGTGGTGGACAGCGAATTCGAGCGCCAGTTCGCAGAGCATGATCGAGCGGGCCTGATCCGCCGCCGCCACGCCCGACAGATTGGGCGCCATGTCCGAGAGGACGACATCGACCCGATCGCCGCCCAGCCGGCGCTCGAACTCGGCGAGCACGCCGTCGTCGGAAAAATCGCCTTGCAGGAAATCCACGCCGGGGACGGGGTCGAGCGGCAGGAGATCGAGCGCGAACACCCGCCCCCCGCCGCCGCAGCGCCGCGCGGCCACCTGGCTCCAGGATCCCGGCGCGGCCCCCAGGTCGACCACCGTCGCGCCGGGCCGCAACAGGCGGTCGCGGTCGTCGATTTCCATGAGCTTGTAGGCGGCGCGGGCGCGATAGCCTTCGGCGTTGGCGCGTTGCACGTAGGGGTCGGCAAGATGCTCGCGCATCCATGCCTTGCTGGTCTTGCTGCGTTTCATATCAGAGTAGAATCCGGCTCCATGCCAAGGATAAGACAATGCCCACGATCGAACTGACCCCCGCCGAGCGCCGCGACCTGCGCGCCCGCGCCCACAGCCTGCGCCCCGTCGTCACCATCGCCGACAACGGCCTGTCCGCCGGGGTGATCGCCGAACTCCGACGCTCGCTCCAGGCGCACGAACTCATCAAGGTGCGCGTCCAGGGCGCGGAGCGCGCGCAGCGCGAATCCCTGTTCGTCACGCTGTGCGAAACGCTCGGCGCCGCGCCCGTGCAGCACATCGGCAACATCCTCATCATCTGGCGTCCCCGCGAGGATGAAGCGCCGGCCCCGAAACCCGCACCCGCGCCCGGGAATCCCGCCACCGCCAAGTCCGCCGCCGCTTTCGCCGCCGCCGCGAGGCGCGCCGCGCTCGCCAGGGCCACGACAAGCCAGAAGCGCAACGAAACGCGGCGGGAACGCTTCCCGGCGACGGGGCAAGCCCCGTATTCCCGCGCCGCACGTTCCCGCGCCGCGCCGCGCGGGCGATAAGGATACGCGATCCTCGTCCGGGTGGCCGTTTCGGTTACGATGCCGGCCCCGCCCGTGCCGGACGCTCCCCGAACCATGCTGACCCGCGCCATATCCTTCCGCCTGCCGCTCGTTTTTCTCGCGCTCTTGCTGGCGCTGTTCGCGCCGCCGACGCGCGCCGCCGATCCGCTCGATCCGGAAAAAGCCTTCGTCCTGCGCGCGCGCGCGATCGGCCCCGACGCCGTCGAAGTGGTTTTCGACATTGCGCGCGGGTACTACCTTTACGGCGAACGTTTCCGTTTCGAGGCGACGCCCTCCGAAGTCGTGCCCGGCGTGGCCGAACGCCCGCCGGGCGAACGCAAGGTCGACCCGTTTTTCGGCGAGGTCGAAACGTATCGCAACCAGTTGCGCATGCTGTTGCCGATCACGACGCCGGCAACCACCAGGCACTTCACCCTCACCGTCACCAGCCAGGGTTGCTGGGACGGCGGAGTGTGTTATCCCCCCACGTCGCAGAACATCGAAATCGACCTCACGGCGAGCGCGGCCGGCGCGGGCGGCGATGTCGGCGCCACCGCATCCGGCGGCACGCCCGGCGCCGACTCCGCGAACCATGGCGACGAAAGCGGTCGCATCGCCGGCCTGCTTTTTGCCGCCGCCGACCCACTGGTGTTAGCCAGTTTTTTCGGCCTCGGTCTTTTGCTGGCTTTTACGCCTTGTACGTTTCCGATGATCCCGATCCTGTCGGGTATCGTCGTCGGCGCGGGCGGCCCGGTCTCGCGCGGACGCGCCCTGGCTCTTTCGCTCGCCTATGTGTTGGGGATGGCGCTCACCTATGCCGCGGCGGGGGTTGCCGCCGGGCTGACCGGCACGCTGCTGGCTGCCGCCTTGCAAAACGCCTGGGCGCTGTCGGCGTTCGCCCTGCTTTTCGTGCTGCTGGCTCTGTCGATGTTCGGCTTTTTCCCGCTGCAACTGCCGGCGGGGCTGCAAGGCCGGCTTGCCGGGACCGCCAACCGGAAAAAAGGCGGCCATCTCGGCGGCGTGGCGGCAATGGGTATGCTGTCGGCCCTGATCGTCGGCCCCTGCATGACGGCCCCGCTGGCTGGAGCCTTGCTCTACATCGCGCAAACCAGCGACGCGACCCTCGGCGGCCTTGCCCTGTTCGCGCTGGCTCTGGGCATGGGGATGCCGCTCATCGCCGTCGCCCTGGCCGCGCGTTCGGTGCTGCCCAGGGTGGGGCCGTGGATGGAAGGGGTCAGGAAAGCGGTGGGCGTCCTGCTGCTGGCTGTGGCGCTGTGGGTCGTGTCGCCGGTACTGCCAGGACTCGCGCTCATGCTCGGCTGGGCGGCGCTGCTGCTGTTTTCGGGGGTTTTTCTTTCCGCGCTCGATCCCTTGTCCCGCGAGGCCCATGGCTGGCAACGGTTCTGGAAGGCGACGGGGGTGGCGCTCTTCCTCGGCGGCGCGGCGATGCTGGCTGGGGCACTGGCTGGATCGCGCGACCCGCTGCAACCGCTTGCCGTTTTCCACGCCCGCGCCGTCGCGCCGCCCGCTTTCGCGCGCATCGACTCGGCCGACGAACTCGACGCCCGCCTCGCCGCCGCCAACCGTCCGGCGCTGCTCGATTTTTATGCCGACTGGTGCGTGGCGTGCAAGGAGATGGAACGCGACACCTTCAGCGATCCGGCCGTGGCCGCGCGCATGGGGCAAATGCTGCTGTTGCAGGTCGACGTCACCGCTTACGGCGACGCGCACAAGGCGTTGCTGCGGCGCTTTGGCTTCGTCGGGCCGCCGGGAATCGTCTTTTTCGATGCCGCCGGCCGGCCGCGCGATGACTTGCGCGTAACCGGCTTCATGCCGGCCGCCGAGTTCCTGGCTTTGCTGGATCGCGCACTGTAGGCGCTTTCGGCCTACAATCGCCTCCTTCCAACCACTCTCCCTTTCTTTCCCATGTTCTCCGGTATCGTGGCCGCGACAGGCTGTATTGAACAAACCGACCCCCTGGGCGACGGCCTGCGGCTGACCATCGACGTCGGCGGCCTCGATCTGGACGATGTCGCCATCGGCGACAGCATCGCCAACAGCGGCGTCTGCCTCACCGTGATCGAACGCGCCGGCAAACGGGTGAAATTCGACGTATCGCGCGAGACGCTCGATTGCACAACCGGCCTCGACCGCGTCGGTAACGAAGTCAATCTCGAAAAGGCGCTCGCGCTCTCCGACCGCCTCGGCGGTCATCTCGTCACCGGGCACGTGGATGGCATCGGCGAGGTCGTGAAGTTCGTGCCGGTCGCCGAAAGTTTCGAGCTGCTCATCCGCGCGCCGGAAGCCATCGCCGGCTATATCGCGCGCAAGGGCTCGATCACCGTCAACGGCGTAAGCCTGACGGTCAACCACGTGAGCGGGCGGGATTTTTCGACCAACCTGATCCCGCACACCGTCGAGATCACCAACCTCAAGAACCTGCGCGCGGGCAGCAAAGTCAACCTCGAAATCGACCTTATCGCCCGCTATGTCGAGCGTATGATGGCGTGGCGCGACGGAGAAAACCAACGCCCTTCCTGAAAGGCCGCCTTCGCCGATGACGCCCGTCGCCCGAAACCGTCCGAAAAAAACAAGCCGGCCCCGCCATCCCCCCGTGGTCGCGGCGCCGGCGACCGGACCGACACCGCCCTTCGCTCTCCCTGACGGGCGAGAACTCTGACAGGAACCCATTCCACCATGACCGCACAAGTCCAGTCTTTCCCCATTCCGCCCGTCCCCCAGAAGCCGGAATGCAAGAAATCCGGCGCGCTCTCGCCGATCGCCGAAATCATCGCCGAAATCAAGGCCGGACGTATCGTCATCCTCGTCGACGAGGAAGACCGCGAGAACGAAGGCGATCTCCTGATGGCCGCCGAGTTCGTCACGCCGGAAGCGATCAATTTCATGGTCACGCACGGGCGCGGTCTCGTCTGCCTGACGCTGACCGCCGAACGGTGCAGGCAGCTTGGACTTGAACAAATGGTCGACGACAAC
Organism: Azoarcus sp.; assembly: GCA_031258035.1. Classification (GTDB taxonomy): domain Bacteria; phylum Pseudomonadota; class Gammaproteobacteria; order Burkholderiales; family Rhodocyclaceae; genus WRNU01. Next base: position 4,866 of record JAIRNL010000022.1, read on the forward strand.
CGCGCCCCGCACGGCACCGCGTTTACCGTCTCGATCGAAGCCGCCACCGGCGTGACGACCGGCATCTCCGCGCACGACCGCGCCCGCACCATACAAGTAGCCGTCGCCCGCCACGCCAGGCCGGAAGATGTCGTGACGCCCGGTCATATCTTTCCGCTCACCGCCAAAAACGGCGGCGTGCTGATCCGCGCCGGCCATACCGAGGCCGGGTGCGATCTCACCCAGCTTGCCGGCCTGGAACCGGCGGCGGTGATCTGCGAAGTGCTCCGGGAAGACGGCACCATGGCGCGTCTGCCCGACCTGATCGAATTCGCCCGCAAGCACGGACTCAAGATCGGCGCCATCCGCGATCTCATCGAATACCGCGCCGCCACCGAACGCCTGGTGGAAAAAATCGCCGACCGCGAAATCGACACCCCCTACGGGCGCTTTCGCCTCGCGGCGTTCCGGGACACCACCTCCGGCGACGTACACTTCGCCGTCTACCACGGCGACATCCGCCCCGACCGCGAAACCTTCGTGCGCGTCCACGAACCGGTTTCCTTCGTCGATTTCCTCGACACCACCGACAGCGGCCACACCTTTCCGATCGGTCAGGCGCTCGCCGGGCTGGCTGAAGCCGACGCCGGGGTCGTCGTGCTCCTGTACCGCCCGCAAAGCGGCCAGGAATTGCTCGACCGCATCACCGGCCAGGGAATGCCGCAGATGCGCTGGGACGCGCGCCTGTCCGGCGTTGGCGCGCAGATCCTGCGCAATCTCAACGTCGGCAAGATGCGCGTGCTGGCAAGCCCGCGCAAGATTCCCAACATGGGCGGTTTCGGCCTCGAAATCACCGGATTCCTCGCGCAACTCGCGCCGTGCTGCGACAAGGAAGCCCTCCCCGCCGCCAACCCCGCCGGTTCCGACAAATCCGCCTGAAACCGCCCGTCTTTTTCCCACAGCGAGACATCATGGCTCATCACGACCACATCGCCGCCTACGAGGCCGACCTCAACGGACAAGGATTGCGCATCGGCGTGGTCATGAGCCGCTTCAATCGGGAAGTCGGCGAGGGGCTGCTCTCCGCCTGCCTCGACGAACTGATCGCCCTCGGCGTTTCGCCCGAGTTGATCCGCATCGCCACCGTGCCCGGCGCGCTCGAAATCCCGCTGGTGCTCCAACGCCTTGCCCGCAGCGGCAAATTCGACGCCCTGGTGGCGCTGGGCGCGGTGATTCGCGGCGAAACCTATCATTTCGAGCTGGTTTCCAACGAAGCCGGCGCGGCGATCACCCGCGTCACCCTCGATAGCGGCCTGCCGATTGCCAATGGCGTGCTGACCACCGAAAACGACGACCAGGCGCTCGCGCGGATGCGCGAAAAAGGATCCGACTGCGCGCGCGCGGCGGTGGAAATGGCCAACCTGCAAAAGGCGCTGCCATGAGCCGGGAAGGCTGGCGGGAGATCGCCGCCCGGCGACAGGCGCGCGAACTGGCGCTGCAAGGGGTGTATCAGTGGCTGCTGCACAATGCGCCCGCGATCTCTCCGTCCGAAGCGGCGGCCTCCTGGCTCGCTTCCCCAGCCGAACAGCCGCCGCAGGCGCAGTTGCGCATGATCGCGGAACTCCTGCGCGGCGCGGCCCCGGAAGGCGGGGAGCAGGGCGGGGAACAAACGAATGCGCGCGATCCGGTCGTCGACACCGCCTTCTTCACCACGCTCCTGGAAGGCGTCATCGGCGAAGCCGGAGAATTGCGCGCCCTCTTTTCCCCCCTGCTCACGCGCGCCATCGCCGAACTATCGCCGGTCGAACACGCGCTTCTGCTCCTGGGCGCGTTCGAGCTGCGCCATGGCCTCGAAACGCCCTA
>JAIRNL010000093.1 GCA_031258035.1 Azoarcus sp.
GGCCGCGAGCCAGATCGGCTTGCAGGTCTTCCACCGCTTCCAGCCCCACCGCGATCCGCAGCAAGCCTTCGGTGATGCCCGCGGCGGCGCGGGCCTCGGGGGAAATGCGGCCGTGGGTCGTGGAGGCGGGGTGGGTGATCGTGGTCTTGGCGTCGCCAAGGTTGCCGGTGATCGAGATGATCCGGGTGGCATCGACGACGCGCCACGCGGCCTCGCGCCCGCCTTCGACTTCAAAGCTCACGACCGCGCCGCCGAGCCGTTGCTGACGCATGGCAAGCGCGTGTTGCGGGTGCGAGGGCAGGCCGGGGTAGTACACGCGGGAGACGGCGGGTTGCGCTTCGAGCCAGCGCGCAAGCCGCAGGGCGTTTGCCGATTGCGCTTCCATCCGCAGGCGCAGGGTCTCCAGCCCCTTGAGGATGACCCAGGCGTTGAAGGGCGAGATCGTCGGCCCGGCATTGCGCAGGAAGCGGAAGACTTCTTCGGTGACGGCCTTCGCGCCGACCACGGCGCCGCCGAGCACGCGCCCCTGTCCGTCGAGGTATTTGGTCGCGGAATGGACGACAACGTCGGCGCCCAGCTCGAGCGGGCGTTGCAGGGCCGGACTGCAAAAGCAGTTGTCTACCGCGAGGAGGGCGCCGGCCTCGTGGGCGACGGCGGCAACGGCGGCGATGTCGACGATTTCGGTGAGCGGATTGGAAGGCGTTTCGACGAAGAAAAGTTTCGTCGTCGGGCGCGCGGCGGCAAGCCAGGCGGCAATGTCGGTGGCCGGCACGAAGGTGGTCTCGATGGCGAATTTGCTCAACTGGTTGGCGAACAGTTGGACGGTGGAGCCGAACAGGCCGTTGGAGGCGACGATGTGGTCGCCCGCTTTCAGCACCGCGACAGCCAGCGAGAGGATCGCCGCCATGCCGGAGGAGGTGGCGATGCAGCCCTCGCCGCCTTCGAGCGCGGCGAGCCGCGTTTGCAGCGCCGTGACCGTCGGGTTGGAGAAGCGCGAGTAGACGTTGCCCTCTTCCCTGTCGCCGAAACGCGCCGCCGCCTGCGCCGCGTTGTCGAAGACGAAGCTGGAGGTGAGGTAGAGCGCCTCGGCGTGTTCGTTGAACCGGCTGCGGTCGATGCCGGCGCGCACGGCCAGCGTGTCCGGCGAGAGGGTGGAAAACGCATCGGGGACTTCCCGTATGTCATTGCTCATCATTCTTCCTGGTCGATCAGGTTGAGGTCGAGCTGGCCGCCGCTGTCCGCGGTTTCGTTCGAGAGCGCCTGGTCCTTGGCGTCGGCCCGCCGGCTTTCGACCCCGGAGAGGTACTCGGCGGTGATGTCGCCGGTGATGTAGCAGCCGTCGAAACAGGAGGTCTCGAAAAACTGGAGCGAGGGGTTGAGGGCGCGCACCGCCGCTTCCAGGTCGTCGAGATCCTGGTAGAGCAGGCCGTCGGCGCCAATCTCGCGGCAGACTTCGGCCTCGTCGCGCTCGCCGGCGATGAGTTCTTTCCGGGTCGGCATGTCGATGCCGTAGACGTTGGCGTGGCGCACCGGCGGCGCGGCGGAAGCCATGTAGACCCTGACCGCGCCCGCCTCGCGCGCCATGGCGACGATCTCCTTGCTGGTGGTGCCGCGCACGATGGAGTCATCCACCAGCAGCACGCTTTTTCCCCGGAATTCCTGGTGGATGGTATTGAGCTTCTGGCGCACCGACCTCTTGCGCGTGCCTTGCCCCGGCATGATGAAGGTGCGGCCGATATAGCGGTTCTTGACAAAGCCTTCGCGGTACGGCAGCCCCAGCCGCTGCGCCATTTCCAGCGCCGAGGGGCGGCTCGAATCGGGGATCGGGATCACGACGTCAATCCCCGCGCGCGGCAGGGCGCGCTTGAGCTTTTCGGCGAGGAATTCGCCCATCTTGAGGCGCGCTTCATACACCGGCACGCCGTCCATGATGGAGTCCGGGCGCGCGAGATAGACATACTCGAACATGCACGGGGCGGCCACGGTTTTTTCGGCGCACTGCCGGCTGCGGAAATGACCGTCCATGTCGATCAGCACCGCTTCGCCCGGCGCCACGTCGCGCAGCAGCCTGAAGCCGAGCGTGTCGAGCGCCACGGATTCGGAGGCGAGCAGCCACTCGGCGGCGGCGGCGCCGGGGCCCTCGCGCCTGCCGATCACCAGCGGGCGGATGCCATAAGGATCGCGGAATGCGAGCAGGCCATAGCCGGCGATCATCGCCACGACCGCGTAGGCGCCGCGGCAGCGCCGGTGCACGCCCGCCACGGCGCGGAACACCGCCGCGTCGTCGAGCCGCGGGCCGGTGGCGGCCGCTTCCAGTTCGTGAGCCAGCACGTTCAGCAGCACTTCCGAGTCGGAATTGGTGTTGATGTGGCGGCGGTCGGCAAGGAAAATCTCGCGCTTGAGCGCCTCCGAATTGGTCAGGTTGCCGTTGTGCGCCAGCAGCAGTCCGAAGGGCGAGTTGACGTAGAACGGCTGGGCCTCGGCGGCGCTGAATGCCGAGCCGGCGGTCGGATAGCGCGCATGGCCGATCCCCCAGTTGCCGGCGAGCGTGCGCATGTTGCGGGTACGGAAGACGTCCCGCACCAGCCCCGGCCCCTTGTGCATGAAGAAGCGGTCGCTTTCGGCGGTGGCGATGCCCGCCGCGTCCTGGCCACGATGCTGCAATACCAGCAATCCGTCGTAGAGCAACTGGTTGACCGGAGAAGTCGCCACGACCCCGAGAATCCCGCACATGGAAGGCCCCCGCCTATCTGAAACTGATTTTGTCCGCGATGGCCCCCGGCAGCCACGGCTTGGCCGCGATCACCGCCGTCTCCAGCGGTGGCGCGAACAGCGCCTGCGTCCACCACGGCTCGCGCGAGATGCCCGGCACGAGCCCCCCGAGCAACACCAGCACGAAAGCAATCACCAGGCCGCGGGCGATGCCGAAGAGCGTCCCGAGAAGCCTGTCGCCCGCCCCGAGCCCCGCCGCGCGGAGCAGCTGGCGCAGCACGACCCTCAAGAGCGCCATCAGCAACAGGACGACGAGCACGACCACCGCGAATCCCGCCACCGCGCGCCAGTTCGGATTGGCGATCACCCCTTCGAGCAGGCGCGCCGCGTCGCCGGAGAAACGCCAGGCGGCCATGATGGCCAGTCCCCAGGCAAGCAGGGCCATGATCTCGCTCACCAGCCCCCGCCACAGGCCGAGCACGGCGGATAACCCGAGAATGGCCAGGAACGTGTAGTCGAAAACCGTCATGGCCAGGATTCAGCGCGACACCAGCAGGGCGGCATGACCTTTCGCCTTGAGCCGGGCCGCGACCCGTTCCCCTTCGCGCCGGGGCAGCGGCCCGATGCGAACCCGGTGTACTTTCCCCGCCTTTTCGGCATATGCGGCGAAGCCCTGCTTCTTCAGCGAGGCGGCAAGGGCGGCGGCCCGGCGGGCATCGCTGAACGAGGCGGCCTGGACATAGACTTTGCCCTTGTTCGTGGTGGAGGATGGCGCCGGGGCGGCGGTGGCGGTGCCGTTGAGCAAAGCCAGGGCGCGTTCGGCCTCGGCATCCCGCCCGCTTGCGCGCTCGCGCGCGGGCGGGGTCGGGCGCGCCCTGGGCGGGGTGGCAGGCTGTCGGGGCTCGGGCGCGACGAGCGGCGGCGCGGGATCGGCGGGCAGCACGGGATCGGCGGGCGGCACGGGCGCGGGCCGCGGCTCGGGCACGACCAGCGGCTCGGGCGCGATGAACGGCGGCAGCGAAAGCGGCAAAGGCTCGGGAGAAGAGGCGCCGGGAGAAGAAGGCCCGGGCACGGCATCGGGTTCGAGGTCGACCGGGCCGGATTCCGGCCCGGTCGCGGCCAGGGGCGCATCGTCGCGCGTCGGGACGGAAACCCGCACGTCGGGCATGGCGGGCGGCGCTTTGTCGTCCATGGCCAGGGGAAGCAGGATGGCAGCCAGCAAAGCCAGGGCCGCGGCCCCCACGAGGCGACGGCGCGCCCGCTTCCTGAGTTCGAGATCGTCCGCGTCACTCACCGGGAAATCGCTCACCTGTCAACCTCTTTGTACTGCATCGAACCACGGCGGCCTTGCATTGCCGCCAATACACCGGCCACGGTCAGGAAAGAACCGAAGGCCACGATTCTATCATTGGGCGCCGCGCTTTCCCGCGCGCGGGCAAATGCCGCCGCGGGCGAGGTGAAGCCGTCCACGATCGCGCCATTTTCCACGCCCGCCGCGCGCAGGCGCGCGGCCAATGTCCCGGCGTCGAGCCCTCTCGGCCCCGGCAGGGTACAGGGGAGCCATCGCCCGACGCGCGCCGCCATGCGCGCGGCCACGCCTTCCACGTCCTTGTCGGCGAGCATGCCGCAGACGGCCCAGGTATCCGGGTAAAACCCCATGTTGGAGAGGTTATCGGCCAGCACGCCAGCCGCCTGCGGATTGTGGGCGACGTCGAGCACGACCGCCGGCTGCCCCGGCAGCACCTGGAAACGCCCCGGCAGTTCGACCTGCATCAGGCCCTGCCGGATCGCCTGCATCGACACCGGGATGCGGGCGCGCAGCGTATCGAGCGCGGTCAGGGCGGCGGCGGCATTGAGCAATTGATTCGCGCCCCGCAGGGCCGGGTAAGCCAGTCCGGCGCGCTTCATGGGCAGCCCCTGGGCGGATGGCGCCTCATGGCGCCAGTAAGTCCATTGCAGGCGCTCGCCGCTGAAACCGAAATCCCGTCCCGAGACCCACAGCTCGGCGCCGATCGCCGCCGCGTGTTCGACGAGGCTCGCCGGCGGGCGCGGATCGCCGCAGATCGCCGGTCGCCCGGCGCGGCAGATGCCGGCTTTCTCGAAGCCGATCGCTTCGCGCGTGTCGCCGAGATACGCCATGTGATCCAGCGCCACGCCGGAGATGATGGCGCAATCGGCATCAATGACGTTGACCGCGTCGAGCCGCCCGCCAAGCCCCACTTCGAGGATGACGACATCGGGGCGCGCCGCGCGAAACATCTGCCATGCCGCGAGCGTGCCGTGCTCGAAATAGGTCAGCGGTGTCTCGCCGCGCGCCGCTTCGACCGCGGCAAAGGCCGCCACCAGGGCTTCGTCGTCGGCCTGCGCGCCGTCGAGGCGCACGCGCTCGTTGTAGCGCAGCAGGTGCGGCGAGGTGTAGCAGCCGACGCGGTAGCCGTCCGCCCGCAGGATGGCTTCGAGCATGGCGCAGGTCGAACCCTTGCCGTTGGTGCCGCCCACGGTGATGATGACCGCATCCGGATCGGGGCCGAGCGCGGCGCGCGCCCGCGCCACCCGTTCCAGCCCGAGGCAGATGGCGGCGCCGTGGCGCGCTTCGAGCAGGTCCAGCCAGCCAGCCAGCGTCGTCGGCAACGCGTCCGCGCGCGAATCAGGCATGGACGGCCGGCTGCCGGTTGAGAAGATTGATGATTTCAGCCAGGCGTTCGCGCACCTGGCGGCGGTCGACGATCATGTCGATCGCGCCTTTTTCGAGCAGGAATTCGGCGCGCTGGAAACCTTCCGGCAATTTTTCGCGCACGGTCTGCTCGATCACCCGCGGGCCGGCGAAACCGATCAGGGCGCCCGGCTCGGCAATCACCACATCCCCCATGAAGGCGAAACTCGCCGACACGCCGCCCATGGTCGGATCGGTGAGCAGGGTGATGAACGGCAGCCTGTTCTGGGCGAGCTGGGTGACTGCCGCCGTGGTCTTGGCCATCTGCATCAGCGACAACAGCCCTTCCTGCATGCGCGCCCCGCCGGAAGCGGTGATGCAGAGGAACGGCAGCCGTTGTTCGAGCGCGACGCGAACCCCGCGCACGAAACGCTCCCCCACCACCGAGCCCATGGAGCCGCCGAGGAAATCGAACGCAAAACAGGCGGCCACCAGCGGCACCCCGAGCACCGTGCCCTGCATGACCAGCAAGGCGTCGGCCTCGCCCGTCTCCTTGGCGGCCGCGGCCAGGCGTTCCGGGTATTTGCGCGAGTCCCTGAACCTGAGCGCGTCGACCGGCACGACCTCGTTGCCGATTTCGGCGCGGTTTTCGGGATCGAGCAGGAGATCGAGCCGGGTGCGCACGCCGATGCGCAGATGGTGTCCGCATTTCGGGCAGACGTGCGAATTCCGGGCCAGGTCGGAGTGATAAAGCACCGCCTCGCAGGCCGGGCACTTGCTCCACAACCCTTCGGGAATCGGATTGTTGCGCGCCGCGCCTTCGTTGCGCTTGATCCGGGGCGGGAGCAGTTTCTGGAACCAGTTCATGGTCTTGCCCCGACGGATTCGTCGAGCGCGACACGAATCCCGCGCACGAAGGTTTCGACATTGGCGGCGGCCCGCTCGCGCGTGCTCGCCTCGATTTCCTCGATGATGCGGCTGCCGATCACCACGGCATCGGCAAACGCGCCGATTTTCCTGGCGCTCTCGGCGTCGCGGATGCCGAAGCCGACGCCCACCGGCATCCCCGCCACGGCGCGGATGCGCGGAATGCGCTGCCCGATTTCCTCGAAATCGAGATTGGCGGCGCCGGTCACGCCCTTGAGCGACACGTAGTAGAGATAGCCGCTGCCGGCCCTGGCGACGTCGCGGAAACGCTGCGCCGACGAGGTCGGGGCCAACAGAAATATCTGGTCGAGACCGGCGGCGCGCGCGCTGGCCGTGAAGTCCGCGCACTCCTCGGGCGGATAATCGACCACCAGCACGCCATCGACGCCGGCATCGCGCGCGGCGGCCACGAACGCGCCCTGGCCCATCGCCTCGATCGGGTTGGCGTAACCCATCAGGACCACCGGCGTGGCGTCGTCCCCGGCGCGGAAGGCGCGCACGGCATCGAGCACTTTCGCAAGGCTCGTCCCGGCAGCCAGCGCCCGCTCCGAGGCGCGCTGGATGGTCGGCCCATCGGCCATCGGATCGGAAAACGGCACCCCGAGTTCGATGATGTCCGCGCCGCCCGCGACCAGCGCCCGCATCAGGGGCACGGTCAGCCCGATGTCGGGATCGCCGGCGGTGATGAACGGGATCAGCGCCTTGCGACCGGCGGCTTCTAGGTGTTGGAAAACTGACTGGATTCTGGACATGAAGGCCCCACCTGGGCTGGCGCGCTCAAAACCGGATACCCGAGCGCTCGCCCACGGTATGAATGTCTTTGTCGCCGCGCCCGGAAAGATTGACCAGCAAAAGTTTATCCCGGCCAAGCGCCGGCGCGATTTTCATGGCATGCGCCACGGCGTGCGCGGATTCCAGCGCCGGGATGATGCCCTCGAAACGGCACAGGGCATGAAACGCTTCGAGCGCCTCGTCGTCGGTCGCCGCCACGTATTCGACGCGGCCGCTGTCCTTGAGCCAGGCATGCTCCGGCCCCACGCCGGGGTAATCGAGGCCGGCGGAAATGGAATGGGTCTCGATGACCTGCCCGTTTTCGTCCTGCATCAGATACGTGCGGTTGCCGTGCAGGACGCCGACCCCGGCATTGGCGGTCAGGGGGGCGGCGTGACGCCCGGTGGCGATCCCCTCCCCCGCCGCCTCGACGCCGATCAGGCGCACATCCCCGCGCGGAACATAGGGGTGGAAGATCCCCATGGCGTTGGAGCCGCCGCCGACGCAGGCAAGCACCACGTCCGGCTGGCGTCCGAAAGCCTCCGGCATCTGCGCGAGGCACTCCTTGCCGATCACCGTCTGGAAATCGCGCACTATCACCGGATACGGATGCGGCCCGGCCACGGTGCCGATGATGTAGAAGGTATTGGAAACATTCGTCACCCAGTCGCGCATGGCTTCGTTGAGCGCATCCTTGAGCGTTTTCGAGCCGGATTCCACCGGCACGACGGTGGCGCCAAGCAGCTTCATGCGGTAGACATTGGCGGCCTGCCGCTTCACGTCCTCGGAACCCATATAGACCACGCATTCAAACCCGTAGCGCGCCGCCACGGTGGCAGACGCCACGCCATGCTGGCCCGCGCCGGTCTCGGCGATCACCCGCGGCTTGCCCATGCGGCGCGCGAGCAGCGCCTGGCCGATGCAATTGTTGATCTTGTGCGCGCCGGTGTGGTTGAGGTCTTCGCGCTTCAGGAGGATCTGCGCCCCGCCCAGCCGCTCGGAAAGGCGGCGGGCGTGGTAGATCGGGCTTGGCCGCCCGACGTAATGCCTGAGTTCGTGCTCGAATTCGGCGATGAAGGCCGGATCCCCCTGGCTTGCCTCGTAGGCCGCGCGCAGTTCAGCCAACGCCGGCATCAACGTCTCGGCGACGAAGACGCCGCCATAGGGGCCGAAATGCCCCTGCGCGTCGGGAAGCGAATATTGCATGTCAGTCATCGGCGTTCCGAACTCCGGCAACGAAAGCGGCGATCTTCGCCGCGTCCTTGATTCCTTTTGCAGCCTCTACCCCGCTGGACACATCGACCGCCCAGGGACGCACCCCGCGGACGGCCTCGCCCACGTTGCCGGGATCGAGTCCGCCCGAAAGCGTCAGCGGACGGGCAAACCCGGCGGGGATCAGCGACCAGTCGAAGGTCTTGCCGCTGCCGCCGTAGCCCTCGGCGAACGCATCGACCAACAGACCGCGCGCGCCGGGGTGGAAGGCGGAGGATTTTAACAGATCGACTCCCGCGCGCATCCGTATCGCCTTGATCCAGGGCAGGCCGCGCGACGCGCACAAGGCCGCGCATCGGGCGTCGCTCTCGTCGCCGTGGAACTGGAGCAGCTGCAAGGGCACGCGATGCAGGGCCTCGGCGACGAAATCGGCCCGCGGATCGACGAACAGCCCCACCGCCGTCACGAAAGGCGGCAACAGCCTCGCAAGCTCCGCCGCCCGGTCGAAGGAGAGATGGCGCGGACTGGGCGGATAAAAGACGAAGCCGACCGCGTCGACGCCCGCCTCGACCGCCGCGGCGACATCCTGTGGCCGGGTCAGGCCGCAAATCTTGATTCGGGTTCGGGGCATTCAGGTCAAAGCCAGATCGGGGCGGACGATGATACGCCCCCCGCCGGGCAAGGGCCAACACGGGGGGTATGAAACAGCGCACAGGTAGAGCCCATCCGGCGCGAAAGTCGGCGCGGCCCGGGCGCGGTCGCGGCTGGCCAACAGCTCGCCGATCCACGCCGGCGGCCGCGCGCCCCTGCCGACGCACACCAGCGCGCCGACGAGATTGCGCACCATGTGATGCAGGAAACCATTGGCGCGAAAATCGAACACGATCATGTTGCCGTCGCGCCTCACGCTGGCTTCGGAGACGATCCGCACCGGCGTCTTCGCCTGGCAGGAGGCGGCGCGAAAAGCGGAAAAATCGCGTTCGCCGGGCAGGTACGCGGCGGCGGCGGCCATCCTGGCTTCGTCGAGCGGCAGGTGGAACCACCCGACCCGCCCAGCCAGCACCGCCGGGCGCACCGGCGCATTGAACAGCAGGTAGCGGTAGCCGCGCTCGCGGGCGCGGTAGCGGGCATGAAAGCTTTCGTCGACCTCCACCGCCCAGCGGATCGCCACCCCGGGCGGCAACCGGTTGTTGACGCCGCGCACCCAGGCCGTTTCCGGACGCCGGGCCGTGGTGTCGAAATGCGCGACCTGCGCCGTGGCATGCACGCCGGCATCGGTGCGTCCGGCCACCGCCGTCCGCACGGGTTCGCCGGCGATGGCGCCGAGCGCGCCCTCGACGGCGTCCTGCACCGTGCGTCCGTGCGGCTGGCTCTGCCAGCCTTCAAAAGCATCGCCCGCGTACTCGATGCCGAGCGCGACCCTCACCACAGCCACCACCCCGCCAACAAAGTCGCGGCCAAAACCAGCAGCGCCGCGTCCATGACGCCCAGCCGCTCCCGCACCAGGCGCACGGTGGTGTCATCGCCTTCCGCAACGGGCGCCGAGAGCCAGTGCCGCCAATCGCGGCCGCTCCCGCGCGCCGCATCGACATAGCGCAACACCAGGAGCAGGCGCAGGGCAAGGCGCTCGGCAGAGACGCCCAGCGCGCCGCAAGGCCGAGCCAGCGCGTACAGGCCGCTCACGAGCCGATCGGGCGGCATGCGCGCGAGCAGGATGGCCACCCAGCAGACGACCGCGAGCAGGCGCCCGCCATGGACGAGCGCGAGCGCCAATCCTTCCCGGCTGGGACTGAGGCGCGGCCAGTCCATGAAAATGGCCTCGCCCGGCGTAAACCAGGCAAACAGCGCCAGGATCACCAGCAACAGCGCGCGCACCCTGGCCAGCAGCCGGATACAGCGCGCGCGCGCGAAGGCAAGCGCCGCGGTCAGGCTCAGTGCGACCCATATCGCAAGATGCCATCCGCCGGCCGCCTGCACGAGCAGCACCGCCATCATCCACAGGATCAGGATCAGGCCCGCGTTCATGAAAAAGGAAGGCCGCCGCGGATGACATCCGGCGGCGGCGCATCGTGGCTGGCTTTCGGGGCCCCGGCTCTCAGCTCAACTTCTCGATCATCGTCTGGGCGGTCGCCTTTTGCGTGGCGTTGCCTTCGGAGACGACTTCCCTGAGCAGTTCCAGCGCGCCTTCGGTGTCGCCCATATCCTCATAGGCGCGAGCCAGTTCGAGTTTGGTGTCGATTTCGCCCACATCGCCCGCTTCTTCCACGGGGGCCGACGCCTTGTTCCTGGTTCGGGGGGCGGAAGCCACCGCGACATCGCCGCCGGATCCGGCATCGAGATCGAGGTCGAAATCGAGAGCGTGCGGATCGAAGCTGGTCTTTTCGAGATCGAGCGTCGCGGCGTCGGCGCGCGCATTGCCTCCCCGCACGGACGGCAAGATGACGGTCGCGGACGGGTCGTACCCGTTGTTGCCGCCATGGGCGTCCTGATCGAGATCGGGATCGAACCCGGCCGGCCTGGCCGCGGGACGCCTGGAGGCTGTACCGACGGCAGCGACGGCGGGACGCCTGGAGGCCGTGCCGACGGGCCGTCCGGTCTGGCTCTTCGCCGGGGCCGGGGCCGGTTTATCGAAATCGAAGTCGATGGCGCCGCCCACCGTCGGCTTCACGTCCAGGTCGAAATCGACCTCGCCGGCTTCGGTCACTGCCGCCTGTTTGGCTATATCGAAATGTGCGTTCGCGTCGCCGGCGACGATCCGCGTGGCCTGCAGGTCATCCCCCCGGCCCTTGGCCGCCACGGCATCCTTTGGCTGCCCGGTATGCGCCGGGGGAGACGCGGAAGCCGGCGAGGTGCCGAAATCCAGATCCGAGAGCGTCGGCCCGGCATTGTCCGCCGCCAGGTTCAGCCCGCCCGGCTCGCCAAACCCGGACGCCGACAGCGGCGCCATCTCATCGTCGCCCCCTCCCGCGCCGCTGTTGTAGAGCGGGTTGGAAGGATCGAGCTTGCGCCCCATCTGCGTCGCCTTTTCCCAATCGCGGCCCTGGCCCTGCGTGCGGGAATAAAGCTCGGTGGCCGTGGCCTCGAACTGGGCCAGATCCTGGCGCTGGGCATAAATCTCCAGGAGCTTGACGTATATCGCCCCGCGCTTGGGATCGGCCTTGAGGGCGTCGTTGAGGATTTCCTCGGCCTGGGTGTCGCGGCCATACGCCATGTAGACGTCGGCCTCGGCCACCGGATCGACGCCTTCGTTGGTGTCGATCGACAATCCGGTCTGGCTGAAATCGGTGTGGATGATGCTGCTGGCGCTGGTGTCCACGCTCTGGCCACCGTTGTCCCCGAAGATCGAAGTGGCTTCGCTCGGGAACATGCTCGTATCCTGGGAAAGCGTGTCCAGCCCGCCTTCGGCGCGTTTGCGCTGCCAGGAACGGAAACCGAAGAAGCCC
>JAIRNL010000120.1 GCA_031258035.1 Azoarcus sp.
ACTGTCACGACACCAACGGCAAACACTGAAGATGGCAAAACTACTCATTGTTGACGACGAAATCGGCATCCGCGAATTGCTCTCCGAAATCCTGCGCGATGAAGGTCACGACGTAATCCTGGCTGAAGACGCCGCCACCGCGCGCGCGGCGCGCAACACCTCCTGCCCCGACATGGTGTTGCTCGACATCTGGATGCCGGATACCGACGGCATAACCCTCCTCAAGGAATGGGCCGCCTCCGGACAACTCACCATGCCGGTCGTGATGATGTCCGGCCACGGCACTATCGACACCGCCGCGGAAGCCACCCGCATCGGCGCCATCGACTACCTCGAAAAACCCATCGCGCTCCAGAAGCTTCTTTCCACGGTCAAGCGCGGCCTGCAACGCACGCCGCCCGCGCTCGCCTCGGCGCCGCTCACCCTGGCGGCCTTTCCCGATTCGCTCCCGCTGCGCGACCTCTACCGTCGTTTGCGGCAAGCCGCCAGCCAGTCGCGCCTGATCCTGCTCCGGGTCGGAAGGGATCACCTGGCCGAACTCGCCGCCCGCAGCCTGCAAACACCCGGCGCGCCCTGGCTCGACCTCGGCGCGTTCAACGGCATGATCGACCCGGCGCGGCTGGCTTCCTACCAGGGCGGACAAATCTACCTCGCCGGGCTGGAACATCTGTCGTACCCGCAGCAAAAAAATCTCGCCTGCGTCATCGAGCGGCTCGGCCGCCACAATCTCAGGCTGCTCGCAGCCAGCGGCGCCGGGCGCGAAGACCTGCTGGCTGCCGGCTGGGATGCCGCCCTCGTCGAACATCTTTTCGCCCACATCCTGGTTTCGCCCGCGCTCTCCGAAGTTCGCGCCGACCTTCCCGAACTTGCCCGGCGCATCCTGCGCCACCTCGTCGAACACAACGAAGTCCCGCCGCACCGTTTTTCGGCCGCGGCGCTGGCTCAACTGCACCGGCGCGACTGGCACGGCGGATACGGCGAACTCCAGGCCATAATCCGCAACCTGGCGCTGGTTTCGACCGAAGAAGAAATCACCATCCCCGAAAACGGCCTGCCGGGAACCGCCGGCGAATCCTCGGGAACGGTCTCCTTCGAGCAACCCCTGCGCGAAGCCCGCGAAGCGTTCGAGCGCATGTACTTCGAACACCACCTGCGCCTCGAAAAAGGCAACATGACCCGGCTGGCGCAGAAAACCGGCCTCGAACGCACCCACCTGTACCGCAAGCTCAGGCAACTCGGCCTGCACGGCGGACGGCGTCACGAAGAACGCTGACAGCGCGCCGCCGCCCCGTTACACGAAATTTATCGCACCGCAGCATTCCCGTTCCCCTTCACCGGGCAGGCGCGTAGAATTGCCGTCTTTCATTTTCACATGGGTGGCCCGATGAAGGTCATCATCCTGGGTGCCGGCCAGGTGGGCGCATCCGTTGCGGAAAGTCTGGTCTCGGAAGCCAACGACATCACCCTCATCGACACCGACCCGGACAGCCTGGCCGAACTGCGCAACCGCTTCGAGGTGCGCACCGTTTGCGGCAATGCCGCATCGCCCTCGGTACTGCGAGAGGCCGGCGCCGACAACGCCGACCTGCTGATCGCCGTCACCCAGTCCGACCAGACCAACCTCTGTGCCTGCAAGATCGCCAGAACGCTCTTCAACCTGCCCACCCGCATCGCCCGCCTGCGCTCGGCCGACTACGCCGACCATCCCGAGCTGCTCGACAACAGCAATTTCGCGGTGGATTTTTCCATCTGCCCGGAGCAGATCGTCACCGACTACATCCGTCGGCTGATCGACTTCCCTGGCGCCCTCCAGGTACTCGATTTCGCCGACGGGCTGGTCAACCTCACCAGCGTCATCGCGCGCGAAGGCACTCCCCTCGTCGGACACCCGATCGCCGCCCTGCGCGAGCAATTACCGGACGTCGACGCGCACATCGCGGCGATCTACCGCAACGGCAATCCCATCCTCCCCACCGGCGACACCGTGATCGTGCCGGGCGACGAAGTATTCTGCCTGGCCGCCACCCCCTACATCCGCGCGGCAATGGCCGGCCTGCACGGCGTCTCGCAGCCCATGCGGCGGATCATGATCGCCGGCGGCGGCAATATCGGCCTGCGCCTGGCTGCCTCGCTCGACGACAACTACAACGTCAAGATCCTCGAAGTCGACCCCCACCGCGCCGAAAAACTCGCCGTCAGCCTGCGCCACACCCTGGTGCTGCACGGCAACACCACCGACGAAAAACTGCTTGAAAACGAAGGCATCGACGAAACCGACCTCTTTGTCGCGCTCACCAACGACGAAGAAGACAACATCATGTCGGCCTCCCTGGCCAAGCGCATGGGGGCCCATCACACCCTCGCGCTCGTCAACCGCAAAAGCTACGTCGGGCTGGTCGAAGGCGGCCCCATCGACGTCGTCATCTCGCCAGCGCAAGCCTCGATCGGCGTACTGCTCGCCCACGTGCGCCGGGGCGACGTCGTCGCCGTGCACAGCCTGCGGCGCGGCGCCGCCGAGGCGCTCGAAATCATCGCGCACGGCGGGCACGGCAATTCCAAAGTCGTCGGACGCGCCGTCGGCGAAATCGCTCTGCCCCATGGCGTCACGATCAACGCCATCGTGCGCAACGCCCCCGACCCGTCCGAAGACCCCAAAGTACTCATCCCGCACCGCGACACCGTCATCGAGAGCGAAGACCACATCATCCTGTTCTGTCCGCACAAGAACATGGTGAAAAAAGTCGAAAAACTCTTCCAGGTCGGATTCACCTTCCTCTGATGCAAACCCCGTTCCGCGCCTACGCCGCGCCGCTCAACGCTCTCGGCCTGATCGTCGCCATCTTCGGGCTGCTGATGCTGTTTCCGCTCGCGGTATCGCAGGCCCTGGACGACGGCGCGGCCAGGGCCTACGACATCGCCTTTCTCGTCACCTTCGCCAGCGGCATGGCCCTGTTCGCATGCACCCGCCGCTACCGCCGCGACCTGCGGGTACATGACGGCTTTTTCCTCGTTGCGACAACCTGGGTGATCCTGCCCATTTTCGGCGCCTTGCCGCTGTTGAGTCATTTACCCGGCCTCACCCTGGTCGACGCTTATTTTGAAGCCGCCTCGGGGCTTACCGCCACCGGCGCCACGGTACTTACCGGTCTCGACGAACTACCGATATCAATCAACCTATGGCGCACCTTCCTGCACTGGATCGGCGGCATGGGCATCATCGTGCTGGTAGTGGCCATCCTGCCGCTGCTGGGCATCGGGGGCCGCCAGCTATTCAAGGCCGAAACCCCCACCCCGATGAAAGAAAACAGCCTCACCCCCCGCATTGCCGAAACCGCCAAGGGGCTGTGGGCAACCTACATCCTCCTCACCCTGGGATGCGCCCTCTCCCTGTGGCTGGCCGGACTCGACGGCTGGGACGCGGTCATCATGACCTTCTCGATCACCGGCCTGGGCGGCTTCGCCAACCACGACGCCTCGCTTGCCTGGTACAACAGCGCCCTGGTCGAACTGGTGACGATGGTATTCGCGCTCGCCTCGGCGCTCAATTTCGCCACCCACTACCTCGCGCTCGCGCGGCGCTCGTTCAAGCCCTACCTGAACGACCCGGAAATTCCCTTCTTCTTCTTCGTCCTGGCTTTCAGCATCACCCTCCTGACCGTCTACCTGATGCAGGCCGACATCGGCGCCGACCTTTCCGCCACCGTGCGCCGCGTGAGCTTCCACGTCATCTCGATGTCGACCTCGCTCGGACTCATCGCCTACGACACCGCCCAATGGCCGATGTTCGCCCAACTCTGGCTGCTCTTCCTCGGCAGCTTCGTCGCCTGTTCCGGCTCGGCCGGCGGCGGCATCAAGATGATGCGCGCGATCATCCTCTACAAGCAGGTACTACGTGAATTCATCCGGGCGCTGCACCCCAACGCCGTGCGTCCGGTGCGCCTGTCTGGCCAGCCGGTGGGCGAGAGCGTGCTGCACGCCGTACTCGGTTTCAGCTTCATGTACATGGTGAGCATCGTCACGCTCACCCTGATCCTGTCGGCGAGCGGCCTCGAACTCGTCACCGCCGTCTCCGCCGTGGTCGCCTGCCTCAACAACACCGGCCCCGGCCTCGGCGCGGTCGGGCCGGTCTTCAACTACCAGGCGCTGAGCGATTTCCAGACCGCCGTACTTGCTTTCACCATGATCCTGGGGCGGCTGGAAATCTTCACCCTGCTGGTCGTGCTCACCCCGGCGTTCTGGCGACGCTGAGAAAGCGTTTTCAACATATGCGGGTTTGCGTCCCGAAGAAACGGCATTGCACTCCCGAAGCAGGAGACCGCACCTCCCCAAGGACAATGTTCCGCTTCGGAAGCGGAATGTTGCCCCGCCGGAAGCGGAATCTTCCGCCTCCCGGGCGCAAGACGCAGCTTCCCGAAGCGGTTCCCTCTCTTCATCGAATGCCGGGCCGGGGAGATTGCCAGGGGAACCCTGATTTATGGATGCGCCGCACTTTGCGGCCCGCAAACCCACACTCGGAATTGTTGCCCACGGACGAGAGCCGGTTCGGGCCTGAACTGCCCGCTCGCAGGCAAAACGAACGCCGCAAGCCCTTACCGTTTCAGGCCATGGCGAGTCCGGCGGGCGATAATACCCACTTTGGCCGCCCCCCAAGGAACCGCCGTGAGCCATCTCGACAACGACTCTTTCCTGCGCGCGCTGCTGCGCGAACCGACGCCCCGCACCCCCATCTGGCTGATGCGCCAGGCGGGCCGCTACCTGCCCGAATACCGCGAAACCCGCAAACGCGCCGGCAGTTTCCTGGCGCTCTGCAAGACGCCGGCGCTCGCCTGCGAAGTCACGTTGCAACCGCTGGCCCGGTTCGATCTCGACGCCGCCATCCTTTTTTCCGACATCCTCACCGTGCCCGACGCCATGGGACTGGGCCTCTGTTTCGCCGAAGGCGAAGGCCCGAAGTTCGAGCGCCCACTCACCAGGGAGTGGGAAATACGCAATCTTGCCGCGCCCGACCCCTGCCTCGAACTGCGCTACGTCATGGACGCGGTGGCTGAAATCCGCCGCGCGCTCGGCGGCAGCGTGCCGCTGATCGGCTTCGCCGGCAGCCCGTGGACGCTCGCCTGCTACATGGTCGAAGGCGGCGCCAGCGCCGATTACCACAAGGTCAAAACGCTTGCCTACACCCGACCCGATCTCATGCACCACATCCTCGCCGTCACGACGCAGGCGGTGACGGCCTACCTCAATGCCCAGATCGAATCCGGCGCCCAGGCGGTCATGGTGTTCGATTCCTGGGGCGGCGCGCTTTCCGAGGCGGGCTATCAGACGTTCTCGCTTGCCTATCTGCGGCAAATCGCCGCCGGTCTCACGCGCGAGCGGGAAGGGCGGCGCGTGCCCCGCATCGCCTTCGCCAAGGGCGGCGGCCTGTGGCTGGAAGCCCTGGCAACCAGCGGATTCGATGCGCTCGGCCTCGACTGGACGATGGATATCGGCCGCGCCCGCGCCCTCGTCGGCGACCGTGTCGCGCTCCAGGGCAATCTCGACCCCGCCGTGCTGTTCGCCCCCCCGGAAGTCGTCGCCGCCGAGGCGGGCCGCGTGCTCGACGCTTTCGGCCCCCATCCCGGCCATGTGTTCAACCTCGGGCACGGCATCTCCCAGCACACCCCGCCCGAGAGCGTCGCCGCCCTGGTCGAAGCCGTACACACGCATCGCCAGAAATAACGACAGCGCTGCTCCGTGGCGGAGCTTGCGCCCAGCCAGCGGTCAAGACTTATTCACATGGGCGCTTTCCATGGAACCCCGCGCCACGGGATGAGGCCATCCCACACGCATAGCTGTAACCTGCTGATTAATATGGATTATTTTTTGCCGCATAATCGGGCACTCTGTGACGATTGTCACAACGGCGCAGGCTGTGGGGCACTGTACCCGGATTGCCCACAAAGTTATCCACAATATTTGTGGGCAACGGGAAGGCCGCTTTGCACAGCAGACGTTTACTTCGGTTTTCCGAGAATTCACCTTAACTTCCGCCGCTGACCGCCGGTGGCCGGCACGTCCGGAAAACGGTTTCACTGTTTCGCCCAAGCTCTTGAATTTCCATCATTGCCCGTTTGCCACATCTTCCGCATGCCCATCATCCGCGTCGCGCTTCCCGTCCCCCTGCCACGACTTTTCGACTATCTGGCTGAAGACGCCACGGAAGCGGATATTGGCCGTTGCGTGCGCGTTCCCTTCGGGCGCGGCGAAAAAAGCGGCCTGATCCTCTCCCTGCCCGCGAATGCCGGCGTCGACGCCGCCCGGTTGAAACCGGCCACCCGCATCCAGCGCGACGTCCCCGCGCTGCCGCCCGACTGGATCGAACTGGCTGAATTCACCGCCCGCTACTATCACGCTCCGCTCGGCGAGGTCGTCGCGCTCGCCCTGCCGCCTGGCTTGCGCCAGGCCGATGCCATCGGCGCGAGCGAGGTCGACCCCTTGCTCGCGCTCACCGAAGCGGGACGCGCGGCGCTGGCCGAACGCCGCCGCGACAGCCGGGCGCTCGCGCTCGTGCGCGCGCTCGCCGCGCGGGACGGCGATGCCCCGCCCTTGCGTCGCAGCGCCATCCGCCTGCTCGCCCCCGCCGCCGCCGTGAGCGATGCGCTCGCCCGTGGCTGGCTCGCCCCCCACGCCGTCGACGACGCATGCCGCCATGCCGTCGGCGTTCCCTCCGCGCTCACAGCCGGGCAGGCCGAAGCCCTGGCCGCCTGCCGCGCCGCGTCTTCCTCTTTCATGCCATGGCTTCTTGCCGGCGTCACCGGCAGCGGCAAAACCGAAGTGTATTTGCGGCTGGCGGCCGACGCGCTCGCCGCCGGCCGTCAGGTGTTGATGCTGGTACCGGAAATCGCCCTGACCCCGCAGCTGGAAGAACGGGTCGGCGCGCGCTTTCCCGCCGCCCGCGTGGTCAGTCTGCATTCGGCGCTCGCCGCCGGCGCGCGCGCGCGCGGTTTCGTGCGGGCGCTCGATGGCCGCGCCGACATCGTGCTCGGCACCCGCCTCGCGGTGTTTACCCCGCTGCCGCGCCTGGGGCTGATCCTGATCGACGAAGAACACGACGCGTCCTACAAGCAGCAGGAAGGCATCCGCTATTCGGCGCGCGACCTCGCGGTCTGGCGGGCGCGCCAGCGCGGCGTGCCGGTCG
Organism: Azoarcus sp.; assembly: GCA_031258035.1. Lineage (GTDB taxonomy): Bacteria > Pseudomonadota > Gammaproteobacteria > Burkholderiales > Rhodocyclaceae > WRNU01. The sequence continues at coordinate 7,175 of JAIRNL010000120.1, forward strand.
TGCTCGGCTCGGCCACCCCTTCGCTGGAAAGCTGGCTTCATGCGCGGCACGACCATTACCGCCTGTTGCGGCTGCCGACGAGGGCCGTGGCCGCCGCCTTGCCGACAGTGAAGACCATCGACACCCGCCGTTGCCGGCTCGACGAAGGCTTCAGTCCCAGCCTGCAACGCGCCCTCGCCGCGCGGCTCGAACGCGGCGAACAGAGCCTCGTATTCCTCAACCGCCGCGGCTATGCGCCGGTGCTGTCCTGCCCGGCCTGCGGCTGGGTGAGCCAATGCCCGCACTGTTCGGCCAACCGCGTCGTCCATCTCGCCGACCGCCGGCTGCGCTGCCACCACTGCGGGGCCGACGCCCCCATCCCCCGCGCCTGCCCGGTTTGCGGCAACCAGGACATCCGCCCTTTCGGGCGCGGCACGCAGAGAATCGAGGCGCGCCTCGGCGCGCTCTTCCCCGGCGCGCGGGTGTTGCGCATCGACCGCGACGCCGCCCGCACCCGCGCGCAATGGGAAGCACTGCTGGCGATCATTGCCGCCGGCGAAGCCGATATCCTCATCGGTACCCAGATGATGGCCAAGGGCCACGACTTTCCCCGCCTCACCCTGGTCGGCGTCCTCGGCGCGGACGCTTCGCTGCACGCGGCGGATTTCCGCGCTCCCGAACGCTTGTTCCAGCAACTGATGCAGGTTGGCGGGCGCGCCGGGCGCGCCACGCTGCCTGGCGAAGTATTCATCCAGACCGAATACCCGGAGCACCCGCTCTACCGCTGTCTCGCCCGCCAGGACTTCGACGCTTTCGCCACCATGGAACTCGACGAGCGCCGCGCCGCCGGTTTTCCGCCATTCACGTATCAGGCCATGTTGAAGGCCGATGCGCCGGATCTGTCCGCCGCGGTGGATTTTCTGCGTCGGGCGCGCGAGCAGGCCGCCGCGCTCGCCCCGCCGGCGGTTCGGCTGTTCGATCCGGTGCCGATGCGCCTCACCCGGCTGGCGCGCCGCGAGCGCGCCCAGTTGCTGATCGAAGCCGACCGGCGCGGGGCGCTACAGGATTTCCTCGCGCGCTGGCTGGAATATATTTACGCCATGAAAGCGCCGCGCGAATTGCGCTGGCACATCGACGTAGACCCGCTGGAAGTATAGGGAACGGGGCATTGTGCCGGTGTTGACGGTGCGTCCGGGGATGCGGGCGCGCTTTGCCGTCGGGGCGTGACGAACACAGGTATCAGCATTCCTTGTTCTGTTTGATATCCCAGCCTTGCGCGACGCCCGGCCCTGGGGAGCCGTCGGCCCTTTGCTCCTTGACCTCGATCCTGATTCTGGAATAGGACAGGCTCACCGTTTCCACCCACAATGCGCCCGCGCCGCCGCGCGGCTCCACCCTTACAGCCAGCACTTCTTCCAGCGTGATCCGCAGGCATTCCTGCGCGCCGTCACCGGCTTTGCACGACGATATTTCCACTTTTGGAATGTGTTTGCCCGCCGCGCAATATTTGA
>JAIRNL010000152.1 GCA_031258035.1 Azoarcus sp.
CTGGAACGCATACTCAATGCCAGAGTGTACGATGTCGCCATCGAGACGCCGCTCGATCTTGCCGCCAACCTTTCCGCCCGCCTCCATAACCGCGTCTTCCTCAAGCGCGAGGATATGCAGCCGGTTTTCAGCTTCAAGCTGCGCGGCGCCTACAACAAAATGGCGAATCTGCCGGCGGCGGCGCTCGGGCGCGGGGTGATCTGCGCTTCGGCCGGCAACCACGCGCAGGGCGTGGCGCTGTCGGCGCAAAAGCTCGGCGTGCGCGCGGTGATCGTGATGCCCGCCACCACGCCACGGATCAAGGTCGATGCGGTGCGGGCGCGCGGCGGCGAAGTGGTGCTTGCCGGCGAATCCTATTCCGAGGCCTACACGCACGCCATGGAACGCGAAAAACGCGACGGGCTCACCTTCGTCCACCCTTACGACGACCCCGATGTCATCGCCGGGCAGGGTACCGTCGGCATGGAAATCCTGCGCGCCCACTCCGGGCCGATCCATGCCGTGTTCTGTCCCATCGGCGGCGGCGGGCTCATCGCCGGCGTGGCGGCCTACATCAAGCGCCTGCGCCCGGAGACGAAAATCATCGGCGTCGAAACGCACGACGCCAACGCCATGGCGCAATCGCTTGCCGCCGGCCACCCGGTCACGCTGGAACAGGTCGGTCTCTTTGCCGACGGCACCGCCGTGAAGCGGGTCGGCGACGAGACCTTCCGTCTCTGCCAGCAGTACGTCGACGAAATCATCGAAGTCGACAACGACGCCATCTGCGCTTCGATCAAGGATGTGTTCGAGGACACCCGTTCGATTCTCGAACCTTCGGGCGCGCTGGCTGTGGCCGGCGCCAAGGACTATGCGCAGCGCCACGGGTTGCGCGACGAAAGCCTGGTCGCCGTGGCTTCGGGGGCGAACATGAATTTCGACCGCCTGCGCTTCGTCGCCGAACGCGCCGAACTCGGCGAACAGCGCGAAGCCGTGCTCGCGGTGACGATTCCCGAGCGCCCAGGGGCATTTCGCCAATTCTGCCAGTTGCTCGGCAGCAGCAATATCACTGAATTCAACTACCGCTACGCCGACGCGGAAAAAGCGCATATCTTCGTCGGCGTCACGGTACACAATCGCGGCGAGCTCGCGCGCCTCATTGAATTGCTCGAACGCCACCAGCTTCCCGCCGTCGATCTCACCGACAACGAGATGGCCAAGACCCATATCCGCTACATGGTCGGCGGCCACGCGCCACAGGCCGAAAACGAGGTGCTTTTCCGCTTCATTTTTCCCGAACGGCCCGGCGCATTGATCAACTTTCTTTCCCGCCTGCGCTCGGACTGGAATATCAGCCTTTTCCATTACCGCAACCATGGCGCCGATTTTGGCCGCGTCCTCGCCGGCATGCAGGTGCCGCCCGGCGACCAGGCGGGTTTCGCCGAATTCCTTCGCCAGCTCGGCTATGAGCACACCGATGAGACCGGCAATCCGGCCTACCGGATGTTCCTGGGTTGATCCGCGGGTGAGCATGGCGCATTCCCGTCCGGCAACGTGCTATCGTTGCGCAATTCACGTCCCATGGTTAACCCTGCGATGGCGTCGGCTTGCCTGGGCCGCGCGCGCGAATCAAGGCCGGGATATGGCAGGATGAATAAACGCTTCCGATATTTCACCGCCGATATCGCTTTTGGCGCCGTGCTCGTTTCGTGCCTGGCGCTGATCGTGCTGGCGCTCTCATACCGGAGCGACGCTGAAATCCGGCATCAGAGCAGGGTTTACTTTTCCATTGCCGAGCGCGATGCGGCCTATATCGTCCGCGACATCGGGCAATTGTTCCAGGATATCGACCACGAGCTCACCGCCCTGCTCGACACCGCCCCGGGCAGGCAAACGCACCCGGATGTCCTCCGGCATGTCCTGGACAAGGCGCCCTATCTGCACTCGATCTCGTTCATCGACCCGCAAGGCAGGGTTCTGGCCAGCAGCCTGCCGGCCAACGTCGGCCATGTCCTCGATCCGCAGACCTGCCCGCCCCAGCCCACATCCCCCGAAAACCGACTGCTCATCGGGCCGGCGCACGCGGGCCGCGACCTCGTCGACGGCACGCCGCTCGCCAGGGGCGCGGAGGCGCCCGATTCGGGGTTCATCCCGATCATTCGCCACCACCAGACAGACGGCGGCGGCCAGCAGACACTGGTCGCCACGCTCGGTCTGGCTCATCTGGCTCGGCAAACAGCCAGCGCGCTCGAAACCTCCGGCACGCGGGTCGCGCTCCTGCGCGCCGACGGCCTGCGGCTCCACGGCGCCGGGCCAGTCGATGCCGGGCTGTCGATCATCGAGCGCAATATCGGCGAACGCTGGCAGCACGACGAAACGCCCGCCGCCGTCCAGGCGCTGGAGGCGATCGACAACCGGCAATGGATCGTCGCGCACCAGCGCCATCCGACGCTGCCTTTCGGCGTCATCTGGGCCACCGACCGCGACAGCCTGGCTGATGCCGACCGCCATCCGATGCAACGCAATGACCTGACCGTGATGCTGCTGATCATCGCCGGCATGGTGTGCGCGCTCTTCGGCTATCTGTTCTTCCGCGCAGCCAGCCAGCACGAACGCGCGCGCCATTTCAAGACCGAAACACAACGCCGCCTGCTGGAGAACACGCTCAACGCCTGCGCCAACGCCGTCGTCATCACCCGCCCGGATGGCGTCATCGAATGGGTCAACCCGGCCTATACCGCGCTCACCGGCTACACCGCCGCCGAATCCATCGGCCACAACCCGCGCGAACTGAGCAAATCCGGGATACAGGACAGCAGTTTCTACGCCCAGATGTGGCAGACCATCGGCAGCGGCCACGTCTGGCGCGGCGAACTCGTCAATCGCCGCAAGGACGACAGCCTCTACGACGAACTTCTCACCATTTCCCCCGCCCCGGACGGCAATGGCGTCATCCAGCACTTCATCGCCACCAAGGAGGATGTCACCGAGCACAAGGCGGCGCGCGAAGAACTCGAAATCGCGCATTCCCACCTCAACGCCGTGGTCGAAAACTTCCCCGGCGCCCTGATCATGGAAGATACCCTCGGCCGCATCATCCTGCTCAACCAGTCCGTGTTCGATCTTCTCGGCCTGCCGGGCAGCAACGACTACGTCCTGGGCCGGCCCATCCACCCGCTGATGGTGTTCGCCAGCCACGTCGCCGAGGAGAGCCAGGCGTTCATGGAGCGCATCGAGGAATTGCGCGCCGCCTCCCGTCCTTTCTACGGCGAGGAAATCCATTTCAAGGACGGACGCTGGGTGGAACGCGATTTCATCCCCATCCGCCTGCACGACAGCCTGATCGGCTTTCTCTACATTTACCGCGACATTTCGCAGCGCAAGCGTCACGCGCGCGAACTGTGGCAACTCGCCACGTCCGACCCGCTCACCGGCATTCCCAACCGCCGCACTTTCTTCGAGCACATCGAGCGCGAGCGCGCGCGCCTGTCCCGCTACCCCGGCGAAGCGGCCATCCTGATGATCGACATCGACCACTTCAAGCAAGTCAACGATTCCCACGGCCACGCCGCCGGCGACGCCATGCTCTGTCACATCGTGCGGCAGGTACGCAAGCTGCTGCGCGAATCGGACATCCTGGCTCGCCTCGGCGGCGAGGAATTCGCCGCCCTTTTGCCGCAAGCCAGCCGGGAAGGCGCGCTCGGCCTCGCCGAGCGGGTGCGCAAGATGCTCGAAGACAATCCGCTTCTCTACAACGACACCCCGATCCACGTCACAGCCAGCATCGGCGTCACCATCATGACCGCGCAGGATCTCAATACCGATCAGATCCTGTCGCGCGCCGACCACGCCCTCTACGACGCCAAGCGCAAAGGCCGCAACCGGGTGGAGGCAAGCTGTTGAACCGCGCCGCCGCGTTCAGCCGCGCGCGGCGGGCATGGCGCCGGCTTCCGTTACCAACCAGTCCAGGGGATAATCGTGCGCCCGCGGCAGCACATCGGCTTCGCGCCCCAGCTCGAAACCAATGCCTGCCGTGCGCGGGCGCATCGCGGACAGCGTGCGATCGAAATAGCCTCCGCCGTAGCCGAGGCGATAGCCGCGCGCATCGAAGGCATTGAGCGGCACCAGCACGAGTTCGGGTTCGATCGCTTCGCCGCATGGCGGAAAAGGAATGCCGTAGCGGTCGCGCGCCAGCGCCTGTCCCGGCAACCAGCGCCGGAAGATGAGCGGCGCGTCCTTCGCCACCACCACCGGCAGGGCCGCGACGCGGGCCGCATCGCCA
>JAIRNL010000228.1 GCA_031258035.1 Azoarcus sp.
CGATCCGCGCTATCGGCCCCGGCTGCGAATGTAGAATCTCCCGCTCCGATTACCCCACGGCAGGAGACAGCCATGACCCTCATCCGCGAAGAAGACCTCATCCAGTCCATCGCCGATGCCTTTCAGTTCATCAGTTACTACCACCCCGTCGATTTCATCCAGGCTCTCGGCGAAGCCTGGGCGCGCGAGGAAAACCCCGCCGCGAAGGACGCCATTGCGCAGATTCTTACCAATTCGCGCATGAGCGCCGAGGGGCACCGCCCGATTTGCCAGGATACCGGCATCGCCGTGGTCTTTCTCAAGGTGGGCATGGACGTGCAATGGCAGGCCCGCCGCGGCGTGCAGGAGATGATCGACGAAGGCGTGCGCCGCGCCTATATGAATCCGGACAACAGGCTGCGCGCCTCGGTGCTGCTCGACCCGGCGGGCAGGCGCCAGAACAGCCGCGACAATACCCCGGCGGTGGTGCATTACGAGATCGTTCCCGGCGACAGGGTGGAAGTCACCTGTGCGGCCAAGGGCGGCGGCTCGGAAAACAAGACCAAGGTGGCGATGCTGAACCCATCGGAGTCCATCGTCGATTGGGTGCTGAAGACCGTGCCGACGATGGGCGCCGGCTGGTGTCCGCCGGGTATCCTCGGTATCGGCATCGGCGGCACGCCGGAAAAGGCGGTGCTGCTCGCCAAGGAATCGCTGATGGCGCCGGTCGATATCCACGCGCTGCGCGACAAGGCAGCCAGCGGCGCGGCGCTCACCCGCGCCGAGGCATTGCGGCTCGAACTGATGGAAAAGGTCAATGCGCTCGGTATCGGGGCGCAGGGGCTCGGCGGGCTGACCGCCGTGGTCGATGTGAAAGTGCTCGATTACCCGACGCACGCCGCCTCCAAGCCGGTGGCGATGATCCCCAACTGTGCCGCGACCCGCCATGTGCATTTTCATCTCGACGGATCCGGCCCCGCCGTGCTCGTGCCGCCCCGCCTCGAAGACTGGCCGCAAGTCGCCTGGAAGCCCAATACCCAGGAAGCGAAACGGGTCGATCTCGATACCCTGACGAAAGAAGAGGTCGCCTCGTGGAAACCAGGCCAGGCGCTGCTCCTGAACGGCAGGATGCTCACCGGGCGCGACGCCGCGCACAAGCGCATCCAGGACATGCTCGAAAAAGGCGAAAAGCTGCCGGTCGATTTCACCAATCGGGTCATTTATTACGTCGGCCCGGTCGACCCGGTGCGCGATGAGGTCGTCGGCCCCGCCGGCCCGACCACGGCGACCCGGATGGACGGGTTCACCCGCATGATGCTGGAGAAAACCGGCCTGATCGCCATGGTCGGCAAGTCCGAGCGCGGCCCGGCGGCCATCGAGGCCATCCGCGACAACGGATCGGCTTACCTGATGGCCGTGGGCGGCGCGGCTTATCTCGTCTCCAGGGCGATCAAGGCGTCGCGGGTCGTCGCTTTCGCCGATCTCGGCATGGAGGCCATCTACGAATTCACCGTCGAGGATATGCCGGTGACGGTGGCGGTCGATGCCGCCGGCGTCAGCGTGCACCAGACGGGGCCGAGGGAATGGCAGGCGAGGATCGGGAAAATCCCGGTCGTCGTCGCCTGAACCGCGGTGGCGGTTTCGCGTTTTTATTTTCCCGATCCACTGCCGCATGCCGGGGAGGTCGCGTTTCCGGCCCCGGCGGCGCACCATGCGCTCAAGGTCCTGCGTCTTGCCCCCGGCGATCCGGTGGCGCTGTTCGATGGCAGCGGCGGCGAGCTGCGCGCCGTGTTCGATGTCCGGGGCCGCAAGGCTTACGCGATGGACGGGCAGTGGGTGGCGGCGGATCGGGAATCGCCCCTCGCCCTCGTGCTGGCGCAGGCGCTGGTGAGCGCCGACAAAATGGACTGGGCAATCCAGAAGGCGGTGGAGCTTGGCGCCGTCGGCATCATTCCGCTACGGGCGGCGCGTTCGGTGTTGCGCCTCGACGGCGAACGCGCCGACAAAAAGCGCGAGCACTGGCTGCAAGTCGTCATCGCCGCCTGCGAGCAGTGTGGCCGCAACCGCCTGCCTTTCGTCGCGCCGGCGCAGCGCCTCGCCGATTACCTCGACGCCCGCGACGAGGCCATGCGCCTGATTCTCGTCCCCGGCGGCGCGCGGCTTGCCACGATCCGGCCCGGCGCGACGCCCGTGCATCTCCTCGTCGGCCCCGAAGGCGGCTGGAGCGAGGACGAACAGGCGCTTTGCCTGCGCGCCGGCTGCCGGGCGGTCGGCCTGGGGCCGCGCATCCTGCGCGCCGAAACGGCGGGGCTGGCGGCGATTGCCGCCTTGCAGGCGGGGGCGGGGGATTTCTGAACGCCGTGCGCCGCCCGACGCCAGGGGCGGATCAGCGCAAGGCTTCGGCGAGCCATTCGTCGAAGCCTTGGGGGTAGGTGGTCGTGTGGTAGATTTCCGCCATGTTGGCCTTGACCAGTTCGACATCCGGGTGCGAGTCGCCAAGTTTGGCCGCGAGGATCCTGTAGGCAGCCAGGCATTCGTAAAGCGCCTTGCTGTACTCGCCCTGCTGGTGGTAGACCTTGGCGATGTTGTTGCGCACCGCCGCGCTGTAGGGGTGATCCCCGCCCAATGACTTTTCATAGGCAGCCAGGGATTTCGCATACCAGGCCAGCGCGTTCCTGTAATCGTCCTGGTTGCCGTAGGCCGTGGCGATGCTGTTGTAGAGCGCGGCGGTTTCGGGATGTTCCCTGCCGACGGTCTTCTCCCGGATCGCCAGCGCCTTCCGGTACCATTCCAGCGCGTTGGCATGGCCGCCATTGTTGTCGTGGATTGTCGCTATGAGGCTGTAATCCCTGATCGTGTCCTGGTGTTCCGGGCCTTGCTCCCGCTGCCGGATCTCCAGGGCCTTTTCATACCAGCCCAGGGCTTTCGCGTGGTCGTTCTGGCGCTGGTATACGCCGGCGATCTGCCTGTAGGTCTTGAGTATGCCGGCCCAATCCTTGCCGGGGGCATCCTCCCGGATCGACAGGGCTTTCAGGTACCAGCCTATCGCCTGGGCGCTCTCGCCCATGCCGAGCGCCGCCCAGCCGAGGCTGTCGTAAGTTGTGGCGACATCGGGGTGGTTCGGCCCAAGCGCCTTTTTCC